>JAIROR010000033.1 GCA_031257415.1 Holosporales bacterium
AGTACTCCTGGGTCTACGGCGGCTGGTACTGCGGCTCAGTCTGGTGCTCCGGTTCCGACTAGTACTCCTGGGTCTACGGCAGCTGGTACTACCGTGCCGGCCAGTACTCCTGGGTCTACGGCAGCTGGTACTACCGTGCCGGCCAGTACTCCTGGGTCTATTGCATCTAGTACTGCGGCTCAGTCTGGTGTTCCGGCCCCTGGTACTCCTGGGTCTATTGCATCTAGTACTGCGGCTCAGTCTGGTGTTTCGGCTCCTAGTACTCCTGAGTCTACGGCAGCTGGTACTACCGTGCCGGCCAGCACTCCTGGGTCTACGGCACCTGGTACCGCGGCTCAGTCTGGTGCTCCGGCTCCTCAGTTGCTGGGGACCATTGCTTTGCTACCATATTCGCCTGCTTATGTTCCTCAGTCCATGATACCGGGGGCACCTTTTGTGTTCCAGCCTCCCGCTTTGCAGTCTTTCCCTCAAGAGAGTAACGGAACAATACATGCCACCCCTCATGAGAAACCAAAGGACGATGGGACGATATATGCCACCCCTCATGAGAAACCAAAGGACGATGGGACGATATATGCCGTACCTCATGAGAAACCAAAGGACGATGGGACGATATACGCCGTACCTCTTGAGGATGTGCTGAAAGCTCAGAATTCAGCATCGATGACAACGCCAGCCCCTGCATCTTCAGGTTCTCCCCCTGCTGTTACGCATAATCTCGTTGAGCAGAGCGGAAGAGTTTTCGCCGCGGGGGACAAGCAATCTTCATCGGTAGCAGCCAATGCAGCACAAGTTTCAGTGCCGCAGGCACATGCCCAGGAACCAGCACATGTCCCAGTTCCAACTCAGGCCCAAGCACCGGTAGTACAGGCTCCAGCACAAGTTTCAGTGCCGCAGGCACATGCGCAGGAACCAGCACATGCCCAGGCTCCAACTCAGGCCCCAGCACCGGTAGTACAGGCTTCAGCACAAGTTTCAGTGCCGCAGGCACATGCCCAGGAACCTGCACATGTCTCAGTTCCAACTCAGGCCCCGCCACCGGTAGCGCAGGCTCAGGAATCCCCGGCCCAGTCGGCAGTTGCCTCGGTGGCCTCAGCATTAGCTCAGGTGCCGGCGGCACTGGCTACAGTAGCCCAGGTATCGGCCCCGGCACCAGCGCCACAGATAGTGCAGCAGCCACCAGCCCAGGTACCAGTTCCAACTCAGATAGTACAGCAGCCTTCGGTTCAGGCACCGGTACTGGCTCCTGCTGCGGTTCAACAGGCTACTCCGCATGATTTTTCTTCACTGAACGTCGGAGGAGGGCAGGGCAGTAAGCAAGATGACGGAGTAGGAATACTTGATGCTCTCAGGATACTGGCTGGAAGCGTTAAGGAAGCTGCGAAGGTGGCGAATTCGGGTGAAGGAGGGGCGGCTGCTCTTGAGGCAGCAGCCGGTGGAGCTGAGAATGCGAGCGCTGATCTGATCGAGGAAAGAAAAAAGACGGAGATGGCAAAGGATGCGACTCCAAATGAAACAGAGAAGCCGCGCGAGGACGCCTCTGCATTTGCTGAAAAGTCTGAGAAGTCAAAAGAAGATTCCAGTGAAAAGAAGTCCAATAATGAGGGGGAAAACAAAAAGGATAGCTTCAGCGCATTCATCAAAAAGAAGCCTGAGGAGGAAGAGGATTTCACTCCATTGGGTAGTCACTTTGAATCTCGACTGGAAGAAGACGACAAAAAGTCCAATAAGAAAGCTTTTGGGACAGGCGATAAGGTCAAGATCGAGATTGGCACAGAGGCGACGAAAAATTCAGTCGATGGTATTACAAAGGACCGAACAAAAACAGCCAGGGCACTGAAAATTTTGAGCAAGTATGACAAAGATGAACTCAGAAAGTGCGCCAATTTGTGGGATGTTCTTAAGAATTACGTTGGTTCGGAGGAGTTCACCGAGATGGCTGAGAATCCGAAGAATTCGAAAAAAATAACGGCGTTTTTGACGAAACTTAGCAAGCAAGATCGCGAGAAAGTTATCAAGATTACAGGGATAAATAGGGAGCCGGCAACACTAGATGACGCTGATGTTGAGGTTCTCACGATAGAGGAGTCCGTTATGGAAATGTTCGATACTGCGAGCAAAAATGAACATATCAAGAATCTGGCTGATTTGGCCGCTGCTGCAGAAGAAATTTTGACCCCTGACATCTACAAGTGTGTTCGAGAAAAATTTGCCGAGGAGAAACAAACTTCGCCGAAAAAGGGTAAATCTCGAGGTTAACGCGCAAACTATCGCCGATTCCGAAGATCGTCGAATTGTCCCTATCATATTTTTTTGTCTCATAGTTTTTATAAAAATATCTTTCGAATTAATAATAACAATATTTGCAATCAGAGGCCCTAGTATTCAAATAAAAGCTATTAGATTTATATTGTTAATGCTTATCACATACATCACATTTGGAACTGATCTTTTTCCACATTTGTATCATAGATTTTCACTGTTGTCCAAGGGGTAATGGCCCCGCTTATGCTTGCAGAAATTCCATTTGTATTGGGATTTTTTTTACAGAAGTCATTACGATGTATTGTAACGAGTTTGGAATATGGAAATCCAACACAACTGGTTAGGTAGGCTCTATATTTTAAAAACCTCTAAAAAAATTGTCCTAAAGATCTCTGCGTGTGGGGGCACAGATGTTTTACAACGCACTCACTACATTTTGGATTCTTGGCTATACAGACATATCTTCCGTGCAGAACCAGTAAATTACTGGCATTGATGTGGTATTCGAGAGGAACTTTCTTTATAAGATCGCTCTCAACTGCGGTTGGCGACGAAGAATTTGTCAGCCCCAATCTTTTGGACACCCTGAGGACGTGTGTATCGACTGCTATGAATGGCATGCGGAATAAAGTATTGGCGATAACGTTTGCGGATTTCCTACCTATTCCTGATAACTTTTCCAGCTCATTTCTGTTTTGGGGGATTTTCCCGTCGAACCTATCGATTATTTCTCTCGAAAACAGCATTATGTTCTTGGCTTTGCTGTTGTATAAACCTATTGATCTTATAATCTCAACGATGTTCTTGTTCAGTTCTATCATATCGTATGGGTTATCTGCAATATCAAATAGTGATTTTGTGATTTTGTTGACTGCGGAATCTTTTGCTTGAGCAGAAAGTATTACTGCTATACAAAATGTATAATCGTTTACAAATTGAAGTTCCGTTGTTGGATTTTTGATATTTTGGGATAGTGCCTCAAATATGGCCGTCACGTTTTCTATACTTTGCATTTTAGTGGAAGCCTAAAAATATCTCTGCTAGAATTTAGCACAAGAGTGAGCAGCGGCGCTATTGGCTGATAGGTATGGTTTTTTCTGAGCTTCTGAAGAATAAAAATCTACTGGTTTTGGTTTTGTCTGTGCTTATTGTTGCCTCGTCTGTTTTTCTAATTGTTAAGGCGGCAACTCAAGAAAACAGCGCAGAGGTTGATATTGCACCGGCAACGAAAATAGCAATCATAGACAGCATGAAGCTTAAATCAGAAGCATTGTGTTTTAAAGCTCTCAGAGGGCTTGAGTCGCGATTAACTGAAGTTATTTCGAAAATGAAAGAAGAGGAGAATAAAGCCAAAGCAGAATATGAGAAAATTAGAAATGGGAAAGACAAAAAGGAACGTATAAGGAATATAGAAAAAAATGAAGAGAAATGGCGGCAGACGGCGGCGAAGCTCACAGAGGAAATTCAAGAAATACGAAATTTGGATGAGAAGCTTTCCACGACTATAAAAAAGAAACTTGATGAAGCAATAAAGTTAGTTGCCGAGGAGCACGGGATAGATATAGTGCTGAACGATCGGATAATAGATGTTGTTTCAGTATTTTATGCAAATAAAGCATCTGATATAACTAATGCGGTAATCAGGGAGCTAAATAAAATTACTCCTGCTATCGACTTGGATAAATTGAAATAGACATGTTATATTGATTTGCATGCGCGCTTTTGCGGTCAGCAGGTTGGATGCATTTCGACAGAGCGCCATTCAATTTCAAAAGATTTCAGAAGGAATCTGTTGCGTAAATTACAAATTAACAAAATATTGTTGCCCTAAAAGGGATATAAAATAGTTTATATGATTTATAGCTGATAAAAAAATATCTTAGTCGCTAATCGATTTTTTATGATACAATATACGTATGTTTGAGCGGTATTTGAAGAGCGCTTAAAGTGGCGCCTAGAAGGTGTGGTTAGCTGATGAGGATAAGGGATATATTAAAGTCTTTTGGTAACTTTTGGGGAAACGTGTTGTTTTCGAAGAACAGGAAAGAATATCTGGCAAGCAACATGGATAAGCTCGGGGGGCAAATTGTTGTTTTGGTGATTTTGCTGTTGCTGTCGGTTGTTGTGTATAAAGCCTCAAAGCCGACAGTCAGGGGGCTGTGCCGTATTGCTCTAACTTCTTCAGAAGAGATGGATGCCATGTCTTCTGCGGAGAGAAGGGTTGTTGGAGTTGAAGCCAAAAAGGTTGTTTCTGGAACGACTTTGCGCCAGGTCAGAAGCATAGGGACAATGAAAGCCAATGCGGAAGTGGTGATAAAATCCGAAATTCCTGGAAAGATAAAGGAGATACTTTTCACGGAGGGGGGCGAGGTTAAGGCCGGGGACGAATTGATAAGATTCGAGGACGATTTGTATATTGCCGGTAAAGAGAAAGCAGAAGCGACATATATGTTGCACAAGGCGGAATATGAAAGAATGAATAGGCTGTATAAGCAAAATGCTGGATCTTTGAAGGACTATGAAAAAACGCTGGCCGAGATGAATATATCAAAGGCGCAGCTCAGTGAGGCGAAGTTCCAGCTTTCAAGGACATCCATCAGGGCGCCATTCTCCGGGGTTATTGGGATTATGAAAGTGAACGTCGGAAATATAGTGCAGCAGCATACGGAGCTCGTCACCATTGTTGACAATTCCAATGTGAAAGTCGAATTCATGATTCCAGCCAGGTTTATAGAGGATATAGCTGTTGGGCAGAGCGTAGAGATTTCGGTTGATTCGTTCCCAGACAAAACGTTCAGCGGCATGGTGGATGCCGTGGATTCCGAGGTCGATACAAAGAATCACAGTATATTAGTTAGAGCCGTTATCCCAAATCCGAATGGTCTTCTGAAGCACGGGTTGTTTGCCAATGTAACGCTCGTGACAGGGGAAAAGAGCGATGTTCTGTTGATTGATGAGGAGTCGTTGGACAGAGAAGGATCAAGAGAATTTGTATGGGCGATAGACGAGAAGGGCAGAGCGTATATGAAGCAGGTTTTGACGGGGGCAAGAGACGACCACGGCGTTGAGGTTGTCGCCGGATTGAAGGAAGGCGAATATGTTGTGACTGCTGGCCATCTGAAGCTTTCGAATGGAGTTAAGGTCAGGATTCTGAATGCTCCTGTCGCCGAAAGGGAAATGTTTGACGGGGAGAAGGAAGCAGTTAGGAAGGCAGAGGCGGCCGAAGAGGCCGAGGACAATTCCGAAAAAGGATTCTTGAAGAAGTTCATTTCAAAATTTACTAAAAAGCCTGAAGGAAAGCAAGGTAAAGACACTGTAATGGACAATAGATCTCAACGATCTGGAAGAGAACAAAATGCGACGAACGTAGGGGGAGATGAATCGGATGTCGATGAGGATGAAATAAGTCCTATAGAACCGGACGGGTTGGACAGCGAATCGTCGGAAGAAACTGGGAATAAAGCGGAGGCATAAAAGAGAATAGCTATGAATATATCAGAAATTTGCATAAAGAGACCGGTTTTCGCATGGGTGATGACACTCGTGATTATATTGCTGGGGCTCGTAACTGGGGATAGGTTGCAAATTCGCCAATACCCAAAAATCTCTTCTAACTTTGTTACGATAAAGATGGATTATCATGGAGTCGGTCCAGAGATCATTGAAAACCAGATTACGAGAAATATAGAGGAAGCAGTGTCAGGTATCGATGGTATAGAGACTATCAAGTCAACGAGTGACAATGGAACAGGTAAGGTTGTGCTTGAGATGGCCGAGGGCAGGGATATTGATAGCGCAACCAATGACATAAGGGACCGTCTGGGCAAATCCGAAGATAAGTTTCCTGATGACGCCCAGAAGCCAGTACTTACGAAAGCCGGGTCTGGAGAAAGATCGATCATTACCATGGTTTTGACAAGTAGCAAGATGGATCCGAGGGAGCTGCATAACTATGCCTCCAATGAGCTGAGTCACGCCCTTGAGGCGGTCCCAGGAGTGGCCAGAGTTGATGTTTATGGCTCCGGAAAATACAAGATGTCCTTGGCGCTTAATCCAAGAAAACTGGCCTTTTATAGTTTGACTGTTCTTGATGTCGTGAACGCCGTCAGGAGGCAGAACATTGAGCGCCCAGCAGGGAAGATAGTTAGCAGAGACAGAGAATATGTCATAACGACTGTCGCTGATGCCCAGACTCCCGAAGAATTTGAAAATATTCCGATTGTTACGAAGCATAAAAATATTATTAAATTGCGAGATGTCGGAAAGGCCAAACTTGATACGGATGACACCAAAGTCGCATCCAGGTATAATGGGGAGAAAGTCGTCAGTATGTCGGTTATTGCGCAGTCTTCGTCCAATCCTATTCAAGTCGCCAGAGGAATTAAGGCGAAGCATGCGGAGTTAAACAAACAAGTTCCCGAAGGAGTCAAGTTATCTGTTGCCTATGATCATACGACGTTTATAGAAAAATCACTTCATGAAGTCTACAAAACTATAATTGAGGCGATTTTGCTTGTTGTTCTTGTTGTGTTCGTATTCCTCAGGTCGATGAGGGCCGCATTTGTTCCTCTCATAACCGTTCCGATATCGCTTATCGGTGCCCTGTTTCTCATGTATATGTTCAATTTTACAATTAACAACATGACTTTGATGAGTATGGTGCTGGCTATTGGTCTTGTCGTCGATGATGCTATCGTCGTTCTTGAAAATATATACAAATACATAGAGAAAGGGTTCAACCCTATTAAAGCCGCCATAGAAGGAACAAAAGAAGTTAACTTTGCGGTCATCGCAATGACCCTCACTCTATGCGCAGTCTATACTCCCGTCGCTCTTGCGAGAGGAATAACCGGCCAATACTTCAAAGAATTTTCTGTGACTCTTGCTGGGGCAGTCCTCCTTTCTGGTTTTGTTGCTTTGACCCTTTCTCCAATGATGTGCTCCAGGACCCTTGCCGCTCGAGATGGTAACAAAAAGAAATCTCCAGGGACTTCGGAATATTCTGTTATGTGGCAAACATTGAAAAGTAAATTGGATACCTCCAGAATATTAAAGAAAACTGATGAAGGCTATGCCAAGTTGTTGGAGCGAGTTCTTGACAATAGGCTGAAGTCCGTCTTTGTCGCTGCTTTCTTTGTAACATTTGGCTTGACCACGTATCTCTTTTTGCCTTCAGAGCAGTTTCCCTATGAAGATGTTGGCAGAATCGGTTATCGTGGACACGCCCCTCAAACGTCGACTATCGGCTATACACAGAGGTATGTTGATGCCCTCGATAGAGCCTTGTCTGGGATACCTGAAGTGGAAAGTCGCCACTACGTTGTCACCAATCCATCATTCGATGGAGTTGCTCTGTTGAAGGATGATAGGAAGCGATCAACTGATGAGGTCATGGCAGAAGTTAAGGAAAAGTATAATGCCGTCGCTGGTATTGATGCTAGATTTGATTCAGGGCATGACGATAGCGATGATAGTTCGCGAGTCGTGACTTTTGTTTTGCGAGGCAACAAGTCTCATAAGGAGCTTCGAGCTATATTGCAGAACTTAATAAATGATCTTCGCGATACTGGTATTGTCCAGTCTATGTGGTCAACGTCTAATGCAGAAGTCGAGGACTATACTGTCGAGATTCTGAGGGATAAGGCTTCCTCGCTTGATATTGATCCTGACACGATAGCCAATACAATAGATAGCTTGATTAGAGGTCGAGTAGCAAGCCATTTCAAGAAGGACAGTCGAATTTATGATGTTATGGTCGAAATAGAAGAGGGCTTCAAGAAGTCTCCGGATCAGATCGGAGACATATATGTTAAAACGTATGCAAATCAACGCGAGGCTATTCTTGTTCCTCTAACAGAGGTTATTTCTGTTTATGCGAAGTCAGGACCGGTTTCGATTTTCAGGTACAATAGAATGAGAGCCCAATCGGTTATGGGGATTTTGAAGCCGACTTGCAGTCTTGGCGAGGCGGTTAAGGTAATAAGCGATATCGGAAAAAGAAATCTGCCCGATGACATGTTCGTTGACTTCACAGATGGTACGAAAAAATTCCTCACCGAATCCAATGTGATGCTTCTCATATTCATTCTTGCTTTGAGCTTTATATACCTCGTTATGGCAGCGCAATTTGAAAGTTGGCGTGATCCATTCATAATAATACTTTCAGTTCCGCTAGCCCTCGTTGGGGGGGTCCTGTCGCTGGCCTGCCTCAAATCTGGAAGCGTGAATATGTTTTCAAACATAGGATTCCTAACGTTGATTGGTCTTATAACCAAACACGGCATCCTTATTGTTGACTTTGCTAATAAACTTACCGATAAAGGAAGAAGTATTCGCGAGGCAATACAGGAGGCCTCTCAAAGAAGACTGCGGCCTATTATGATGACAACTTTCGCTATGGTTCTTGGATCTCTTCCTTTGGCTCTTGCAACAGGCGCCGGAGCAGAAACCAGAATTCCCCTTGGAATAGTTATTGTCGGCGGCATGACGCTTGGGACCATATTTACAATTTTCCTTGTCCCGGTTTTCTACACATACATAACATCTGCAAAAAGAAATAAAAAGTATATTGCAGAACGGCAGAAAACTACTCCAATTGAGGAGACAGTAGTGCAACTCCAGGAGCCTGTATAATACCAAGTCCTATTAGTGATGTGTTTCTTTACAAATGGCTCTCCAGTTCCTGCAGGCTCTCTTTTCCTGGAAAGTTCGCTGGGTTAACCAGGAGGGGAGCCAAACACCAAAAGATTGTCCGAGAGGAGACAGGTTGCCATGTGTTTCTTTACAAATGGCTCTCCAGTTCCTGCGGGCTCTCTTTTCCTGGAAAGTCCGCTGGGTTAACCAGGGGGGAGCCATACACCAAAAGATTGTCCGAGAGGAGACAGGTTGCCATTGGTGTTTTTGAGGGATTTCTGGTCGGGAAAATCCACAATCTTTTGTTGATTTGGTGTTTTTTCAATTTTTTCTCATGGGACAAAAAAAATCTTGCATAAAAATGAAAAAGTATGCTACAATATTATTGACACTTGTTCCTGCGGGCTCTCTTTCCTTGGAAAGTTCGCTGGGTTAACCAGGAGGGGATTAGTGTATATTCACGAAATGATAGGAAAAAAACCTTGTAAAGCCGATTCAGAAGGTGACACTTTGTGGCGTTTTCCTTTCTGGCCGTTTTCCTTTCGATTACCTGACTTTGAAACCGAGGCAAGGATAGGCCGGAAAAATCCCCAGTCTTTTGTTAATTGGGCGTAGTCGTTAACTAGGATGACCGTAACTCGAGCAGGAGTCACCTATTGAAATTAATATTCAGTGCGAAATCAAAATACTGCAAAAGGCATGTTGATCTATCTATATTATTCTGTTAGTATGATATATAGGAGGATGCTTCTTGGCGAAGGAAGAGGAGCGATGAACAGCGGTAGACTGGGAAACGGCGGAGAGAAGCCGGTGAATAGCGATGAATCGTGGCACAGAGGTGGACGGAGAAGCGAGAAAGCGAAGTAGAGGATGCGTATCGGACTAAGGAGAAGAGAAAGATGAAGAAAAGATAGAGAATAAGTAATTGGAGGAGGATGATGGATATTTTGAGTAGATTGCTGTGCGTGTTTTGCTGCTTTTGTTGCTGCACCGCCCTATATGCAGATGAATATGACAAGAAACTTTCGCACGCTAGATATAGCGGGAAGCCAAAAGATGTTGTTGGTGATGGCAAATTGAAAGATGACGAGAAGCCGAAAGATGCTATCGGCGATGAAAAAAAATTGGAGGAGATTGTCGGCGATGAAGAAAAATTGGAAGAGATTGTCGGCGATGAGGAAAAATTGAAGGAGGTCGTCGATAATATAACCGCTAGCATTAATAAGAAATTCTTGCAGAAGCAGAGGGTTAGTCGAAAAAAATCTTCGAAAGAACATACTAATAAAGGGCAGAAATTTAAAAATAAGGAATCTAGAGAATCTGATGATAAGGAGGGTAAGGAAGAAGAGGGTAAGAAATCTAGAGAATCTGATGATAAGGAGGGTAAGGAAGAAGAGGGTAAGGAATCTAGAGAATCTGATGATAAGGAGGGTAAGGAAGAAGAGGGTAAGGAATCTAGAGAATCTGTTGATAAGGGGGGTATGGACGAAGAGGGTAA
>JAIROR010000035.1 GCA_031257415.1 Holosporales bacterium
TAAAAGAATTCAGAAGAGTATTCGCTAGGTACGATAAGAGTATTGTGGCTTATACTGCCGCTATACACTTTGCCGCCGCTATGATCTTAATGAGGTAATTTGTATGTCAACAGAGCCTACTCCCGATCTCTATTATTGGACGTGCGAGAATTGAAATTCTAGAGGAATTTCGGAACACCTTTGGGCTCGCTATAGTAATGAAAAATGCAAAAGAGGGGACAGGGGCCGTAATATCAATTAAAGATTATCAAACATTCATTGACGAAAGCAAATAAAAAAACAATAAACCAAGACCAGCGATAGAAACTCTGGTTTTGGTTTTCTATTTTCGCAATAGCGCATGAGTTCATATGTTTTGAAACAAATCAGCCCCCCCCCCAAAAAAACAGGATCTATACTTTAACAACAGATTAAGTATCTGCGCAATACAGCAAATTTGAACTGGTTTTGCAAGATTATGCTCTGTCTGCGGCAGTTCGTTAACAATCTGTTGAGAAGTTCTTTGTGTTTTCAAAACACAACTTGTTTATTTCCGATGTTGACAACTCGTTGCCATTATGTTACGATATATGTATGTAGTTCGTTTGGGGATGATAAAGTGCGCGTAAAATCTATGAAAAAAATTCTTAATGGCTCTTTGCTGGCGATAGCGTTTGCAGTTATGCCATGTTCTGGTTCCGATCCTAGCTCCAATTCCGATTCTAGTTCTAGTTCCGATTCTAGTTCCAGTTCCGATTCTAGTCCCAGTTCCGATTCTAGTTCCAGTTCCGATTCTAGTTCCAGTTCCGATTCTAGTTCTAGTTCCGATTCTAGTTCTAGTCCCGATTCTAGTTCTAGTCCCGATTCTAGTTCTAGTCCCGATTCTAGTTCTAGTTCTAGTCCCGATTTTAGTTCCAGTTCCAGTTCCAGTTCCAGTTCTAGTCCCGATTCTAGCTCCAGTTCTAGCTCCAGTTCTAGTTTCAGTTTCAACCCTAGTTCTAGTTTCAGCTCCAGTTCTAGTTTCAGCTCCAGTTCTAGTTCCAGCCTTAATCCATACACAATCTCACTTATTGATGAGATAGGCCTCAGTCTTAATTCCAAGCCTTTTTATCAAGAAATTGATCGTTGGGCGAAAAAAATTGAGCACGTCGATAATGCTAGATATATAAGGATCATCCAAACTATCGGTGAATTTTTGGTTCAATATAGTAATACAGACGACGGAGAGAAAGAGAAAGAAACGAAGAAAAAAAGTAATATGGCTTGTTCAATTCTTGATGAATCAATACCTGGTAGATTAACGAGTGAACAACAAATGATTGTAAAACTGGGTCACCTTTTCGATGTAGGAGTAGCGCAAACGTTATGGAACTGTAAGGGGTCAGAAGAACTGAGAAGAGTCATTGCAGCATTGCTTCTTGCTGTTGGAGACCCACTGATGGCCGGAGGGATATCGGCAAGTAATGAATTGAAAAATATTTTCGTGCGCATCCTATTAAGGCGTATAATGCTCTTTATTATAAAATACCCTCTATCCTTCAGACCTTGCGTGGAAGCGATGTTCGAATATCTCATTCGAAGTGGCAGAGACGGGTATCTAAATCTGGAGAGTGCGGCTGCCAGTTTGGATCTAAATAAATTGCAATCGCCTACCATTCGTTTATCTCCGCCTCTAACTCCACCTACCCTTCGTCTATCTCCATCGCCTACCATTCGTTTATCTCCGCTGCCTATCCTTTCTTCTAATAACCCCTTCCCACAGCCGGGATATAACCTCTTCCCACAGCCGGGGTATAACCTCTTCCCACAGCCGGGGTATAACCTCTTCCCACAGCCGGGAAATAACCCCTTCCCACAGCCGGGGTATAACCTCTTCCCACAGCCGAGAAATAACCTCTTCCCACCGGAACCGGAGCCGGAACATGACCTCTTCTCGATGGGCACATCCACATTGAAAACTGGCCAGTTGCCGGGAGATAGCCAGTTGCCGGGAGATATCTTCTTCTCTTCGAGAAGATTGGCGGATGATGTGAAGGCTGCTGCTTCTTTTGCGGAAGCCCTATTTGAGGAAATTGACTCTGCTGCATCGCCCTCCCCTTCTGCGTCTCAGTCACCAAGATTTATGACACCGGAAGATGACTTCTCTTCATCGAGTAGTAGTAGCTCTTTTGTATCTTTATCTCCTAATCTTAATAAATATAAAGATAAGTATGAAGACGAAGACGAATGTGAAGATGAATGTGAAGATGAATGTGAAGATAGATTTCTACAGCAACTTGACGTGGTTAAAGATTTCTTACATATCCAAGATGCAGAATCTTCACAAGACAATGTTGATCTCCAATTGATCAAGGGTTCCTCGTTGAGCAGCAGTAGTTCCTCGTTGAGCAACAACAAGCGGTTGATTTGTTATATGCAACACAAAATATGTTACATTTTGTTGACATGGAAGATAAAGGATTTGAGTAATGAATTTATCAATTTCTCGGAAGCAGGATATGGCGCACTTTTCTTGAGAGTCTTATTTGACCTAGCCATCAAGTTGTACTTAGCTGGTAAAGATACGGCGGTCGCTCTCCAAATGCTCCAAAAAAGTAATAGCAATGCCGTAAATGCCGTAAATGCCATGAATGACGAAGCCATACTAGGAACGCTAAAAGAACAACTACAAAAAGGAAAAATAGAGGATGAGTTGGCGACTCTTTGCTTTGGGCAACTACCCCATACTAAGCCTGGGGTAATGATTGAATTGTTAAGCAATAATAACGGATCAACAAATAATAATGATCCACATGGCATTTTTAATCTTGGAAATACGTGTTTCATAGCGGCACCGCTGCAAGGGCTGCTTTATTCTCTGGGGAAAATGTTGATTTCGGATCAGATGAACTGGATTGAGATGTGCATTGTATTTGGCGATAAGGAGGAGATCATTCATAACAATGGTCTTTTCATCAAGAATTCATTCAAAAGCGATTCGCCTTATTATTGCGCCTGGAAGCTTCTTAGGGAAATCCGTGGAATCCTTCTGAAAATTAGGGAGGGTTGTTATTACGACAGTGAAGTCGTGAAAGGATGTGTAGAAACTTTGTTTAAGTTTTTTGTTTGCTGTATGGCTGCGAATGATGCGGCGACAAATAAGGTAGCGAAAGCGGATACGGAATTGCTGCTCTCTATGGCGGCCCCCCTAAAGAAAATTAATGAGGGAATTTTGGATTCTATTTGGATATTGTGTGGGAAAAGTGGTAAAACCCCTAGCGCCGAAGATCAAACATTTGTCGATGAAAAGCTCTGCCAATGTATCTTGGATACAGATGAGAGAGAACTTACCTGTACAAATCTTTCGCTTCTCTTTCCGAATTGTATGGCAAACGAATCGCTTGCGGAATACATTGTGTCTCTGCTTCCACCAGAATATAGGAATCATGAAACTTACCAGGATGTTTTGAAAATGCTTTTAACGGAGATGAATTGGGACAGTATTTACGCAATGCTTTTAAACTATGATATAGAATATGAAAAGGGAGAGGGAAATTTTATTAAAGACTATGTTAATTTCTTGCTTCAAAAAGGACATAATATTACAAACCTCTATAAAAAACTTAAGCTGGAGTTGGGCCAGGAACAGCAAAAGGACGTGGATGAGACGCTTCGGGAATACCAAAAGCATCAGGATCCATCTGAACTACTTGTTCTCCTTTTTGATTATATCTTGCTGGTCGATCCCGTCTTGAGAAGGGCGATTACCGGAACTGAGATTCAAAAAATTACCTGTACTGACTGTGGAGCTGAGGACGAAGATAAAAAGACTCCCTATTCCCTCCTTAATGCAGTTGTTCCCAAAAGTACGCATCCCTCTTTGTCGGAATTTTTGGATTATAAGGATGACGTTACTCGCGATTGCTCTAACTGTGAGAAATCGAATGCCGCTACAATTAAGAAAACAACATTTTCTCCTCCACCGATTTTCTTCGTGCACATGACGCCGTATTTGTTTAACGAGGCAGGGGGGACTAGAATTATCAATAATATACAATATAGAGAGCTTGAGTATATTGATGGACAATTTTACCTGTTGCGTGCAGTAGTTGAGCATAGTGGAGTCGTGGACGGTGGACATTACATAGCAATGGTTAATAACAAAAACAAAAATGGGCTGTGGTATCATATGGATGATAGATACGTGTCCCCAACGATGTTTTCCCACTCCGAAAATGCATGTATACTGTTCTACGAAAGAGTATCTCTTAAAGACATAGCGCTGCCTATTCTGCGAAGAAATCGATCCTTGTTATTGCCTCGATTCTCGTTATTAAGAAAAATACATAAATCGAAGGAAGAGAAATTAAAAGAAATGCTAAAATCGAAAGAAGAGAAAGAGAAAGAGAAAAAGAGAAAGAAAGAAAGAAGAGGAAGATGATGAATAGTTGGAGCAATTAAGGAGGTATCCACAATCAACAAGTAATCCTGGGGGGGGAAAGACAGGAGCAAATCGCCGCCGCCCCCCTGCACTTTAGGTAATACAGGCAAGCCAAAGGAAGATAATAATAAATAGTTGGAGCAATTAAGGATGTATCCACAATCAACAAGTAATCCTGGGGGGGGGGAAGACACGAGCAAATCACCGCCGCCCCCCTGCCCTTCGTGTCTTGTCCGAGTCGTATCTTAGAGATGAGATAGTTGTTGAAATAGGTATCTCAGTTGAGATGGAGAGAAACAGCTGTCCGAGTTGCGTCTATGGACGCCATGTGAACATTTCGCTCCTCCATCTCTTGGTTTGTTTTGAGAGGGCGAACGGTATGTTCAAGCAAATGTAAAACCAAAATGGCGGTGGTTATTGTTGCGAGTGGTTGTTGTTGCGAGTGGTTGTTGTTGCGAACTGAAATATCGTTGATAATACAGGCGAGCTATAAAATGATTTGTGCTGTTGAAAACTTGGCACAAGTTTTCGATAGACCTCGAGTTATCAACATATTTCAGTTCTATACCCAAACACCAAAAGATTGCCAGAGAAGAGGCAAATCGCCAGAGATATTTCGGGTCTGGAAAAGCTGCAATCTTTCGTTGATTCGGTATAGAGACTGTTGGAGACTGTTGAATGAGCCCTATTGCGAGGGTATTCATCAATTTTCGAGCTGCAAATGTTTCGCGCGAAGCGTTTTTGTTATAGTACAAAGAGATTATTCAACAGAATAGGGATTTTGCAAAACAGCCGACATGAAGCATTACCCAACAGTCTCATACGGGATTAGTGGCATTTCGTCCAGGTTCTGCTGGGCTCCTGATTCATCTCAAAACATATGCAGTTCGGATTTAACAATAGACGAATTATATACTTGCATGTTATGATTAAAAATATGGTGGGTTTTGATCCTTATCTGGGCAAGGGCCAAGCTTAAAATGGAGATGTTGAAACTGCATAATGAAAAACATACGTAACTTTTCGATTATTGCTCATATAGACCACGGAAAATCTACATTGGCCGATAGGTTAATAGAACACTGCGGAGCCCTCGACCAGAGAGAAATGAAAGATCAAGTTCTCGACTCTATGGACATCGAGAGAGAACGTGGAATAACGATCAAAGCGCAGACCGTCAGGCTGGAGTATGCGAGCGATGACGGAAACATGTATTACCTCAACCTTCTTGACACTCCAGGACACGTCGATTTTGCATACGAGGTGAGTAGGTCACTATCGGCATGCGAAGGATCCTTGCTCGTCGTAGATTCGAGCCAGGGGGTTGAGGCGCAGACATTGGCAAATGTCTACCAAGCAATTGATTGCGATCATGAAATAGTTGTTGTATTAAACAAAATAGATTTGCCGGCAGCCAATATAGAGTCAACAAAAGAACAAATAGAAGATGTTATAGGAATCGATGCAAGCAATTCTCTTCTTGTATCCGCTAAGAGTGGTCTTGGAATACATGATGTCTTGGAAGCAATTGTGCACAGGCTCCCTCCTCCAAGACAAATGAACAACGGCGATAAGCTGTGTGCTCTTCTTGTTGATAGTTGGTATGACCAGTATTTGGGGGTAATTATTTTGGTTCGTATCTTTAGTGGCGAGCTAAACAAAGGAATGAAAATAAAGATGATGGCAACTGGCGGAAATTATAGTGTTGATAACGTTGGATATTTCTTGCCAAAAAAGACAATGATAGAGTCGCTCAAAGAGGGAGAGATAGGATTCATAACTGCTAGCATCAAGGATATTTCTGATTGCATGGTTGGGGATACGATAACCGATGAAAAGAATCCGTGCGAAGCTCCGTTGAAGGGATTCAAGCCATCAGTACCTGTTGTTTTCTGCGGCATCTTTCCTGTCGACAGCTCTGAATTTGACAAACTCAAAGAAAGCATTCTGAAGCTTCATCTGAATGATTCTAGTTTCAGTTTCGAAACAGAAACTTCTGCGGCTCTCGGGTTCGGTTTCAGGTGTGGATTTTTAGGACTTCTTCATCTTGAAATCATCCAAGAGAGATTGGAAAGAGAATTTAACATAGATATAATAACAACGGCTCCTAGCGTCATATACAGAATATACACCACGAAAAGCGAAATTATAGAACTCCACAATCCCGCAGAAATGCCAGATGTTGTAAAAATAGAACGCATAGAAGAACCGTGGATCAGAGCCACGATAATTGTTCCAGACACATACCTCGGCAATGTCCTGGCTTTGTGCGAAGACAAAAGAGGCGAGCAGGTGGATTTGCACTTTATCGGAAGCAGAGCCGTCGTGCAATACAATCTTCCTCTAAATGAAATCGTTTTCGATTTCTATGATAGATTGAAATCTGCAACTAAAGGATATGCCAGCTTCGACTACCACACAACTGGCTATCGTGAAGGAGACCTCGTTAAAGTCACCATTCTCGTTAACTCAGAACCTGTTGATGCGCTGTCGATGATCCTTCATAGAACAAAGGCAGAAAAAAGAGGGAGAGCTCTTTGCGTGAAGTTAAAAGATTTAATACCAAAACAACTATTCAGAATAGCAATACAAGCGGCTATAGGCGGCAAGATAATAGCTCGCGAAACAATATCGGCATATAGAAAAGATGTTTTAGCAAAATGCTATGGTGGTGATATAAGCAGAAAAAGGAAACTCCTGGATAAACAGAAAGAAGGCAAAAAAAGGATGCGTAGCTTCGGAGATGTAGAAATTCCTCAAAAAGCTTTTATTGCGGCTCTTAAAATTTCTGACGGAGATTAGAAATCATGATAAGGTCTATATTGCTCGGAGTAAAAACTGCTTTTAAAAAGCCAATTACCATTAAAAAGCTCAAAAAAACTGGCAGGTGCATCAACATAGACAGACAAAAATGCGTATGCTGCGCAATGTGCGTTAGCGTCTGCCCATGCAAAGCGATGACGATATCAAACAGCGGCAGGGTAAGTCATGACAAGAACAAATGTTCCTTTTGCGGAATGTGCGTCAGAGCCTGCCCTAAAGAAGCATGTACCTTCGAAGAAGAGTGACGTTATGGATTTATCTTTTTCTCAATAATCATCACAGACTGTTCATTTCAAAATTACCAACTTGTAGTGCTGGTGAAAGTTTGTTAAGCGGACTAACCCCAAAATCTTTTTTGCAAAATATGAAAAAAAATGTGATGGGACATAAAAAAATAGTTGCACAACGAAAAAAAATATGATAACCTATAAAAAGGTGAGCGGAGTTGGTTATCCCGCTTGCTGGTGGTTCTTGCGTGTGTCGATCCTCGCAAGGGTTTTTAGTTTTTGGTAACCTATAAAAGAACAGCAAGAACCTGGGTGACGAGCGATTCAGGAACAGGAAGATTGCAGTCG
>JAIROR010000056.1 GCA_031257415.1 Holosporales bacterium
CACACGAAGTTCGAGGCTGAGGTATACATTCTGACGAAAGAGGAGGGGGGGCGCCATACTGGATTCCTCTCCAATTATCGTCCTCAGTTTTACTTTAGAACAACGGATGTTACGGGAACTATTACCTTGCCAGATGGTGTTGATATGGTTATACCTGGCGATAACGTGAATATTACAGTCGAATTGATCGCGCCTATCGCTATGGAAGAAAACCTCCGCTTTGCTATTCGTGAGGGTGGCAGAACAGTGGGTTCTGGTGTCGTTTCGAAGATAATTGCGTAATTGGAAAGAAGAGGGATTGACTAATATGGAATGGCGTAGTATAAGAATAAGATTGAAGGCGTACGATCACAGATTGCTCGATCAATCTGTTCGGGAGATTGTGAATGCAGCAAAGAGATCTGGAGCAGTGGTTATTGGTCCAGTTCCTCTTCCAACTCGGATTGAAAGGTTCACGGTGAATAGATCTCCTCACATTGACAAGGAGTCTAGGGAGCAGTTCGAAATCAGGACTTACAAGCGGTTGATAGACATCATCGATTGGCTGCCGCAGACGGTTGATGCATTGATGAAGCTCGACTTGGCCGCTGGTGTTGATGTTGAGATAAAGCTATAGGAGGCGCAGTGATGGAAAGAATAGGTTTAATTGCTAGAAAGCTTGGAATGACCCAGCTGTTCGACGCTTCGGGAACGCAAATTCCTGTTACTGTGCTCAAGATAGATCCGTGCTCAGTTGTTGCGTTACGAACCAAAGAAAAGGACGGATATTCGGCGGTTCAGGTTGGTTCCTGTGAAGGCAAGGAGAAGCACATTAACAAGCCGCAGCTGAAAAGTTTTGAAAAGCTTGGAGCGAAGAATTACAGAATCCTGAAGGAATTTAGAGTTGATGATGTTTCCAGCTATAAGTTCGGAGACACTTTTGATAGCAGTTATTTTGCGGCTGGACAGCTTGTTGATGTGACCGGTCGGAGCGTTGGCAAGGGATTTGCTGGAGCCATCAAGAGACATGGATTCGGTGGCCTCAGGGCAACGCACGGTGTTTCGATAACGCACAGGTGTCATGGATCAACTGGTAATAGGACTCTTCCTGGCAAGGTCTTTAAAAATAAAAGGATGGCTGGTCATATGGGGGATAAGAGAGTCACGACTCTGAACCTGAAGGTTCATTCTGTTGATGTTGAAAAAGGGGTGCTTTTGATTCGCGGTTGCGTCCCAGGTGCGGAAAATGGCATTGTTTTTGTAAGAGATGCGATAAAAAAGGCTAAGAGGAATTGAAGTATGAAGTATGAAGTATTAGATCAAAAAAATGAAACAGCTGGCGAAGTGGATTTGGCAGATGATATTTTTGGTATCTTGCCTAGGAAAGACATTCTGTCTAGAGTTGTTTTGTGGCAGCTCGCCAAGAGAAGATCTGGCAGCCATAATGTGAAGGGGAAGTCCGATGTTCATGGAACGACGAGGAAAATGCACAAGCAAAAGGGAACAGGTGGCGCTCGTCATGGTTCAAAGAAAGCTGTTCAGTTCAGAGGTGGCGGTGTTGTTTTTGGTCCTGTAAATCGTGATCACGGTTTTGGAATGCAGAAAAAAGTTAAGAAGTTGGCTCTGAGAATGGCCCTTTCATCGAAAGCGCAGTCTGGAGATTTGATTGTTGTTGATTCATTGCAATATGATGAAAAGATAAAAACCAAAGAGTTTCTTAATAGATTTGGGAGTTATAATTCTGCTTTGTTCATTGATTCTGAGAAGAACGAGAATGTTTTGAATGCCCTTTCAAATGTTCATGGGTTTGATTTTTTGCCTCAGATTGGGACCAATGTGTATGATGTTATCTGGCACGAAAAATTGGTTGTTTCGTTGAGCGCAATCAAAGATCTTGAAGGGAGGCTTGCCTAATATGAAAGGAGGAAATGTGAGGAGTAGTATGAAGAATTTCAGAGATTTTGACATTATTAGGTATCCGGTGTATTCGGAGAAAGCAACGCGATTGATAGAGGTTGCCAATTTCTACACTTTTATCGTTGATAAAACGGCTACAAAAAAGGAGATTAAAGGTGCTATTGAGAGAGTTTTTTCTGTGAAAGTTGAATCAGTTAATACGATGGTAAACAAGGGAAAAATGAAGTCATTCAGGAGGCATCCGTTTCGGAGATCGGATTTTAAAAAAGCTATCGTCAGATTGGCGGAGAGCGATAATATAGATTTGGGAGTATAAAAATGGGTTTGAAGCAATATAAGGCAGTCACACCATCGCAAAGAGGGCTGGTTAACATTGACAGATCAGAGCTTTGGAAAGGAAAGCCTCTTAAGAAGCTCACTGAAAGGAAGCTCAACAGGGCAGGGCGCAACAATCATGGCCATATAACGGTTTGGCAGAGAGGAGGTGGACATAAGCAGAGGTATAGAAAAATTGATTTCCTGCGCGACAAATATGATGTTGAAGCGACGGTGGAGCGTATAGAATACGATCCAAACAGATCCGCTTTTATAGCTCTTTTAGAGTATGCTGATGGAGAGTATCGATATATAATCGCTCCACAGAAATTGAAGCGTGGAGATAAGGTTATATCGTCAGAGAAGGCGGACGTGAAGCCGGGGAATTGCATGTTGTTGAAGAATATCCCTGTTGGAACGGTGATTCATAATGTGGAGATTAAGATTGGCAAGGGAGCTCAGATGGCGAGATCCGCTGGTGCTGGAGTCCAGATTGTTGGAAGAGATGGAATTTACATTATACTCAGGCTTCCCTCTGGCGAGCAGAGGCTGGTGAACAGCGAGTGCCACGCTACCGTTGGAGTCGTTTCAAATCAGGATCATCAGAATAGGAGTTATGGCAAAGCAGGGCGGAGTAGGTGGCTTGGGAAGAGACCAACAGTTAGAGGGGTTGCAATGAATCCTATTGATCACCCGCATGGCGGAGGGGAAGGAAAATCTTCAGGAGGACGGCATCCGGTTACTCCATGGGGAATTTCAACAAAAGGTAAGAAAACTCGTAGAAATAAACGTACGAGTCAGTATATAATATCTAAGCGGAAGTAAGGAGATAGTGAAAGATGAGTAGATCAGTTTGGAAAGGGCCATTTTTTGAGAGGTATTTGTTGAAAAAGGCGGAAGCTGCGAAAGCGTCTGGCAGGTCTGATGTTATAAAGATCTGGACTAGACGCTCTACGATACTACCGCAGTTTGTTGGAGTGACGTTTGGTGTCCACAATGGGAAGAAATTTGTTCCGGTTTCGGTGACTGAAAACATGGTTGGTCACAAGTTTGGTGAATTTGCTCCAACGAGGACGTATTATGGCCACGGTGCCGATAAGAAGAAGAGATGATTATGAATAATAATAATGATGTAATGACAGCGAAAGCGACCTTGGCAAGGATCAAAACGAGTCCTCAGAAGCTCAACATTGTGGCTTCTATGATTCGTGGACTTGACGTGGCTGTAGCTGAGAGAGTCTTGGAGCTCTCTAGGAAAAGAGTGGCGGCTGACGTTTTGAAAACGCTGAGCTCAGCTATTGCCAACGCGGAGAATAACCATGATATGGTCGCTGATGTATTGTATGTTAAGGAAGCGTACGTTGGTAAGAGCATGTCCCTCAGAAGGTTTCACCCGAGGGGGAGAGGGCGAGGTTCCAGGATCGAAAAGCATTTTAGCAATCTGAGCGTTGTTGTGGCAGAAAGGGAGGATTTGTGATATGGGACAGAAAGTTAACCCAGTTGGCTTTAGATTAGGGATTATAAGAACTTGGGATTCTAGATGGTTTGCCAAGAAAGATTATGCAAATTTGCTTTTGAGCGATTTTAAAATCAGAGAGCTTATAAGGAAAGACTATTCAGCTGCCGGAATTGCGAAAGTCGTTATTGAAAGGCCAGCAAAGAAAGTTAATATAGATATTCATGCGGCTCGTCCAGGGATGCTTATCGGGAAAGGTGGAACTGATCTTGAAAAGCTCAGGAATAAGGTTTCGAAAATTGCTGGGGCAGAAGTTGCGATTAATATCGTTAATGTCAGGAAGCCGGAGCTTGATGCATATCTTATTGCAGAGGGCATTGCTTTTCAAATAGAGAAGAGGGTTTCGTATCGGAGAGCGATGAAAAGGGCAATGCAGGCGGCTATGAAGCTCGGAGCCGGAGGGATTCGTTGCAATGTCAGCGGGCGTCTCGGGGGAGCGGAAATTGCCAGAACAGAGTGGTATAGGGAAGGTCGCGTGCCCCTTCATACGTTGCGTTCTGATGTTGATTTCAGTGTTGGTGTCGCCAAAACGACGTATGGAACATGTGGTGTCAAGGTTTGGGTCTATCATGGAGACTCCGAGGTTGGAGATTTTGTTCCTAGGGATAAGAAGGGTTGATGAGGATTTTTAGTTATGATGTTTCCTAAGAAGACAAAATTTAGAAAGGCCTTTAAAGGCAGAATATCAGGGGTTACAGTTGCTGGCTCGACTGTGAGTTATGGTAGCTATGGGTTGAAAGCATTGGAACCGACGAGGTTGTCCGCAAGGCAAATCGAAGCTGCAAGGCGAGCGATTTCGAGATATGTGAAAAGGGCAGGGCGCCTTTGGATAAGAATCTTCCCGGATATTCCAGTGTCTAAGAAGCCTGCTGAAGTGCGGATGGGAAGTGGGAAAGGTTCAAACGAATTTTGGGCTGTTCGCATTCATCCGGGTAGAATAATGTTTGAGCTTGATGGAGTTCCGGAGAATGTGGCAGAAGAAGCTTTGAAGCTTGCTGCATCGAAGTTGCCCATAAAAGCAAAGTTTGTGAAGCGTATTGTGTGAGATTTGTATATGAAATTTGAAGAATTGTTGAAAAAAGATGCCAAAGAACTCTGTGAGTTATGTGCTGATTTGAAGAGGGAAAGTTTGAACCTCAGGATGGCTCAGAGACTGAGTCAGGATTCGAGTATGGCTGCTAAGAAGCGGTGTCGCCGCGATATAGCGAGAGTTTTGACAAGATTGCGTCAATTGAAGGAGAAATAGCTTATGCCTCGTCGTGTGTTACAAGGGATTGTTGTGAGCAATAAGGCCGATAAAACTGTGTCGGTTCGTGTTGAGAAGAGAGTTATGCATCTTCTCTACAAGAAGTATGTCAAAAAGCATAAGAAATATGCTGCTCATGATGAGAACAATAAATATAAAGTTGGAGATTTGGTAAGGATTATAGAGTCCCGCCCTATATCCAAGACAAAATCTTGGGTTGTTGATTCTCTCGTTAGATCTGGAGGTGCAGAATGATTCAGGCAGAGTCTAGATTAGGAGTTGCTGATAATTCCGGCGCCAAGGAAGTTTTGTGCATCAAGGTTCTCGGTGGTTCGAAGAGGCGTTACGCTGGTGTCGGAGATGTCATCGTTGTGACAATAAAAGACGCGATTCCAAAAGGGAAAGTGAAGAAAGGCGATATTCATAAGGCTGTCATTGTTCGAACAAAGCATCCAGTGAGAAGAAAGGATGGTATGCAGATATTCTTTGATAGGAATGCAGTTGTTCTAATTGACAAGCAGGGGGAGCCTATTGGGAGTCGTATATTTGGTCCAGTGACGAGGGAACTTCGTCAAGCTGGGTATATGAAGATTATTTCGTTGGCTCCGGAGGTGTTGTAGTATGACTAGGCCAAAGTTTAAAATTAAAAAGGGTGATGAAGTCCAGGTCATAACTGGTAAGAACAAAGGTCGTCGTGGCACTGTCAGCAAAGTTCTGCGTGATGAAGGGAAAGTGATCGTGAAGGACGTTAATGTTGTTACGAGGAATATGAAGCAATCATATTTTCATCCGCAGGGAAGATTTGAAAAAGAGATGCCTATTCATATTTCAAATGTTGCTCTTATAGATCCTTCTGTTGATAAACCTGCGAAAATAGGGTATAAATTAGAAGAAGGAAAAAAAATTCGGTATTTTAAGAAGTCTGGAGTGCGTATATGAGCTATTCAAAAAAGAAGTTTTTGGAGATGAAGGACTCTTTAAAGAAAGAGCTTGGGTTTAAGAACGATATGCAAGTTCCTCGTTTGGAGAAGATAGTCTTGAATTGTTCGTCTGCTGATATTGCTCACGATAACAAGATATTGGCTTCTGTGGTTGATGAGATGACTTTAATCGCTGGTCAAAAACCAGTCGTTACAAAGGCAAAAAAGTCAATTGCAGGATTTAAACTTAGGGAAGGAATGAATCTTGGAGTGAAGGTGACTTTGCGCAAAGATAAGATGTACGAATTCCTTGATCGGTTGATCTACATGGCTCTTCCAAGAGTCAGAGATTTTCGTGGTCTCTCTAGCAAGTGTTTTGATGGGCAAGGAAATTTTTCTTTGGGAATTAAAGAGCAAATCGTCTTCCCAGAGATAAACTATGATAGAATCGACAAGATTCGTGGTTTTGATGTGACGATTTGCACGACGGCGAGGAATGACAAAGAGGGGCTTGCGCTTCTTAAGGCTTTCAATTTGCCGTTTACAAGTTGATTGTGAGGGATAGGTATTATGGCTAAGAAAAGTTCGATAGAGCACAATAACTATAGGAAGAGGCTCGTTGAAAAGAAGGCGGGCGCCAGGGCCGCGCTCAAAAAGAAGATTATGGATAAATCTTCTACATTTGAAGAAAGGCTCAAGGCTGTTGGCAAATTAAACGAGATGCCGCGGAATTCGTCGAAAGTTCGCGTTAGAAATCGTTGCTCAATAACAGGAAGATCTCGTGGTTATTATAGAAAATTTGGTATGTCTCGTATTGCGTTGCGTGAGTTTGGTTCGGCTGGGCTTTTGCCTGGAGTTATTAAGGCTAGTTGGTGATTTATGCAAAATGTTTATAATGGAGGATTTTGGGAATGAGTGTTGTTGACCCAATTAGTGATCTGATTACTAGAATCAGAAATGCGCAGATGGCGTTTAAGAAGACAGCTCTGTCACCGATGTCAAAGATGAGAGAAGGAGTTCTCAAAGTTTTGCTTGATGAGGGATACATAGCCGGTTATGAAGTTGTGTCTGTGCCTGAGAGTTCTCATAAGTTTTTCAAGATAGAATTGAAGTATTACGATGGGAAGCCTGTTATCTCTGACATAAAGAGAATTTCTACTCCGGGAAGGAGGGTATATTCTTCGATAAAAGGTCTTTCGTATGTCAAAGGTGGTTTGGGTATAAGTATTTTGTCGACGGACAAGGGGATTATGTCTGATGTCGAGGCCAGAAAGGTTTCTCTCGGCGGCGAAGTCCTTTGTTCTGTATTTTAAGGAGCTTTTTGTATGTCTAGAGTTGGTAAGCATAAAATCGATATCCCAAGCGGTGTTCAAAGCTCTCTTGTTGGTAATGTATTGAGTTTCAAAAAAGGGAATATTGCGGAGTCGTATGTGGTTCCTTTGTGTATTAAGATCGAGAAAACTGACAACAGTGTTCTATTTATTCCATTGAATTCTGAAAAGCAAACGAGGTCTTTATGGGGGACAACGCAGAGGAACGTGTCGAATATGGTGAAGGGGTTAGATAAAGGTTTCAAGATCGATCTTGAGATGGTTGGAGTCGGATACAAAGCCGCTGTCTCTGGCAGAAAGTTAACCATGCAGCTTGGGTATAGTCACGATATAGAATACGAGATTCCTGAAGGAGTGAAGATAGAATGCCCGAAGCCGACAATCGTTTCTATATCTGGGCACAGTAAGAAGCAGATCGGTGATATTGCCGCTTTCTTGAGGAGCTATCGTAAGCCAGAGCCTTATAAAGGAAAAGGGATCATGAAGTCTGGAGAATTTGTTTATAGAAAGGAGGGGAAGAAGAAGTAGTTATGAATACATCGAAAGAATTGCGTCGTAGGCGCAAGATAAGGCAAAGGTTCAAGATATCGAAAACTATTAATGGTCGCTATAGGCTGGTTGTTAATAGAACGAATAATCATATCTACGCTCAAATATTGGATGAATCTGGAAAGAACACGATTATTAGTGCTTCAACTCTTTCGGTTGATGCTCGGGAAGCCGTCAAGAATGGCGGGAACAAGGCAGCAGCTGAGTACGTTGGTAAAGCAATTGCTTCTAAGGCGGTTGCCATGAAAATAACCAATGTTGTGTTTGATAGGTCTGGATTTTTATATCACGGTCGTGTTAGAATACTTGCTGAGAGTGCTAGAACGAACGGTCTAAATTTTTGATAGAATTTCGAGGAATTGCAAGTGAGTAAGATGGCGAAACAAAATGAAAATGCGACGGCGACAGGCCAAGCGCAGGAGCAGATAGTAGAGAAGCTCGTCAGCGTTCGGAGGGTGACAAAAGTCGTTAAGGGTGGTAAGAATATGCGATTTTCCGCTCTCGTAGTTGTTGGCGATAGAAATGGTCGTGTAGGATATGCTTCGGCGAAAGCAAGGGAAGTCCCTGATGCTGTGAAAAAAGCAAGTGAAAAGGCCAGAAAGTCTATGGTTAAAATTTCCTTGAAAGAAGGCCGCACGATTAGGCACGACGTTGAAGTTCGTGTTGGAGCTGGACACGTTGTTTTGAGGGCTGCTCCCGCTGGTACCGGTGTCATTGCTGGCGGTCCGATGAGAGCTGTTTTTGAAGCTCTAGGCGTCCAGGATATTGTGAGCAAGTCTGTGGGATCTGGCAACTATCATAATATGGTTCGCGCAACGTTTAAGGCACTGTTGTCTGTGAGTACTCCGCGGCAGGTTTCTGCAAAACTCGGAAAGAAGATAACTGAAGTCTTGGCAAGAAGAGGAGAAAGAAAATATGGGCGCGGGCGCGGGCATGATTCGGAATCTGTGGTCGCGACAGACACGATAGTGATTAAGGGAGCAGAGGTGTAGAGAAAATGGAAATGAAAGAGAAAGCTAAAAAGACAATAAAAGTTAGGCAGGTTGGCAGTTCTATCAGAAGAAATGGTCGTCAGGCTCTGTACCTTGATTCGCTGGGGTTGGGCAAGATCGGTAAAGAGAAAGAGCTTGTAGATAGCCGTTCTGTTAGAAAATTGATAGCGAAAGTTCGCCATATGATAGTTGTTGAGGAGTAAGGAAGAATGGAAATGGCTATGAGTTTAAGAATTAATAATATTCGCGATAATAATGGGGCGAGGCGCAAAGCAAAGTGCCTGGGTAGAGGTATTGGATCCGGTAAGGGGAAAACTTCTGGTCGTGGAGGAAAGGGGCAGACCGCGCGTTCTGGGGTTAGTTTGAATGGATTCGAAGGCGGACAGACTCCTTTGCATAGGAGGCTTCCGAAGCGTGGGTTCGTGAATATCCATAGAATGAAAATGTATGAGCTGGATTTCTTTAAGATTAATCGGCTTGTTGAAAATAAACTAATCAGTGAAGGGCAGGTTGTAGATAGAGATTTGCTTGTGGAGGTTGGTTACATGCCGAGGCATGCTGAGGGAATTTCTCTGATTGCGAATGGTGAGATAAAAGTGCCAGTGAAACTCGCTGTAACGAGAGCTAGTCGTCGAGCCAAAGAGATGCTGGAAAAATCTGGTGGGTCCTTGGTGCTTGAGTAAGGAATGATTCAAAGTGAAGAAGATATCTGAGGAGAGGAAAACAGAAATGAAAAAGATAAGTGAAAGGAATGGTAGAAGCGAGGAAGATAGATGGCATCTCCAATTGAACAGCTAGCCAAGAATTTCAGTTTTTCTTCTTTTAAAAAGGCGGAAGATCTGAAGAAGCGTTTGTGGTTTACGCTTTTTGTTCTTGTGGTTTACAGATTCGGGACTTATATTCCTTTGCCGAGTATTAATCCTGTTGTTGTTTCCGATTTTACGAGGAGTCATGCGAATGGGCTTTTCGGGATTTTGGATATGTTTTCGGGGGGAGCTATCGGCCGTATGACCGTGTTTTCTCTGAACATTATGCCATACATCTCCGCGAGCATCATTGTTCAGCTTTTAACTGCTATGTCTCCGTATTTAACCGCTCTCAAGAAAGAAGGTGAGGCAGGGAGACGCAAAATAAACCAATACACCAGATACGGGACCGTTGGGCTTGCTCTGGTGCAAGGCTTTGGGATTGCCGCTGGGCTGGAGCGTATTGTCACTCAGTCTGGAGCGGCAGTTATGGATCCGGGGTTGATATTCAAGTTTACGACGATGACCTCACTAACTGGAGGCACGTTGTTTATCATGTGGCTTGGTGAACAGATATCTGCCCGTGGGATTGGGAATGGGTCTTCGATCATAATTTATTCAGGTATCGTAGCTAATCTACCGGCAGCTTTGTTTAATACATTCGCAATGGGAAAGCAGGGGGCGTTGTCCATAACTGCTCTGTTTGCTCTATTACTTATAGTTGTCAGCATTATTGCGTTTATCGTGTTTATAGAAAGATCTGTTCGTAAAATTCCGATTCAGTATCCAAAAAGACAAATACCTGGGGGGGGTGTTGCTACTCAGCAAGGGACTCATTTGCCTTTAAAGCTCAATAATGCCGGCGTTATTCCGCCTATCTTTGCATCGTCGATTTTGCTTCTTCCTGCGACTATTTCTGGTTTTATGACTGTTGATCCAGAATCAATTTTTGGTAGAATCTCTATGGTGTTTTCGCATGGAAGTCCGACATATATGGCGTGTTACATTGCGGCGATTGTGTTTTTCTCGTTCTTTTACACGGCGATTATGTTTAATCCGAAGGATACAGCTGATAATCTAAAGAAGTCCGGGAGTTATATTCCAGGGATCAGGCCTGGAGATCAGACGTCGAATTATATTGATGCGATTCTTCTGAGATTGACGACGATAGGCGCGGCTTATCTGTGTGTTATTTGTATTTTGCCTGAGGTTATTCTATCTCAGATCTCGTTGCCTTTCTATTTGGGAGGAACTAGCCTATTGATTGTGGTGAGCACTTCTATAGATACAATGTCTCAATTTCAATCACATCTCTTGGCTCAACAGTATGAAGGTTTGTTCAAGCGTGCTAAATCAAAAGGAGGGTTATAATATGTGGGTTATATTTTTAGGGCCTCCTGGCTGCGGAAAGGGCTCTCAGGCCGCGTGCTTTGTTGAGAAATATGGTTATTCGACAATCTGTGCTGGGGATTTGCTCAGGGAGAATAGAGATAGGGTTATCGATAAAGAGGGAAATACGATAGGTTCTGTTATTACTTCTGGCTATTTGCTTCCTGATCATGTGACAACATCGGTTGTTTCGGAAAAGATGAATGAAGTTCACGGGAAGAATATAATATTTGATGGATTCCCAAGGACTATTATGCAGGTTCGTGCGTTGGAGAATTTGGCGGAGTCTTTCCAAAAGAAAGTCAATTGTGTTATTAATTTCACAATAGATGAGGATACTGTTTTAAAAAGGATTTCTGGCAGGTATCAGTGTGCTACGTGCGCTAGGATATACAATAAATACTTTTTAAGTCCGCAGGTTGAGGGGATTTGTGATGGTTGCGGCGGCACCACTTTTATACAGAGATCCGATGATAACGAAGAGGCCTTAATGAAAAGATTGAAGGAGTACAATGGGAAAACGTATCCTTTGATTGATTTTTATTCTAGATCTGGTATCCTGTACAACGTGAATGCTGATGCTCCGTTCGATGTGGTGACGGAGGATGTTATTGATGTTTTGAAAAAAGAGGAGATAAGTTAAGTGGCTCGTATTGCTGGTGTTAATATTCCTAGTCAAAAAAGGGTTGTTATTGGTTTGACGTATGTTTTCGGAATAGGAAACTATACTGCAAAGACTATCCTTTCAAAGGCGGGAATTCCTGAATCAAAGAGAGTTTTTGATCTAAATGATCAGGAGATTTCAAGAATTAGGGAAATAATCGATAGTGATTATAAAGTTGAGGGGGATCTGCGAAGAACCATCTCAATGGACATAAAGAGGGTGACCGACTTGGGTTGCTATAGAGGGCTTCGTCATAGAAAGAGACTTCCCGTGAGGGGCCAGAGGACGCACACTAATGCGAGGACTCGTAAAGGCAAGGCAATTGCTATTGCGGGAAAGAAGATTGCTACTAGATAGATTCGGAGAGGATAAATATGGCACAGAAACCAGTTGGAAGAATTAAAAGGAGAGAAAGGAAGAATATCGTTAATGCGGTTGCCCATATTAACGCTACTTTCAACAACACAATTATTACTATAGCCGACGAGCACGGGAATGCTATTGCTTCCGGTTCTGCCGGTTGCGTTGGGTTTAAGGGATCCAGAAAGTCGACTTCGTATGCGGCGCAGCTGGCCGCGGAAGACGCGGGCCGCAAGGCTGCGGAGCACGGAGTTAAAAACTTAAGTGTTGTTTTGCGTGGTCCTGGGGCTGGAAGAGAAACCGCGGTTCGATCGCTTCAGGCTGTTGGATTTACGATAACTTCTGTTAAGGATGCTTCACCTCTGCCACACAATGGCTGCAGGCCAAGAAAAGCACGGAGGAATTAAGTATGCCGATAACAATGGAAACTCCTTCCAAGAAAAGTACTTGGATGTCACTGATCAGGCCAAATAAACTTGAGATTGTTTATTTAGATTCACTACTTAGGAGCGGCACTGTTGTTATAAGTCCGCTCGAGAGGGGATTTGGCATGACGCTCGGCAATGCTCTGAGGAGAGTTCTGCTCTCTCAGATTGCTGGTTCTGCTATAAGCTCAATCAAGATAGATGGTGTTGCTCATGAATTTTCCGCAATCCCGGGAGTTAGAGAGGATGTACAGGATATTATTCTCAATTTAAAGACTCTAAGGATTAAGCTTCACGGAGACAGGTCGAGGAAGCTTCATGTTTCCGTCAAAGGCCCGAGGATTATAACTGCCAAGGACTTGAATTGTCCGACTGATGTCGAGGTTATGGATCCAGAACACGTTATTTGCGAGATTGCCGTTGGGGGAAGCCTAAATATGGAGCTGACCGTGAGTTCAGGAAAGGGGTATGTTCCGGCATCGCAGCAGGATGCTTCAGATAAAACGATCGGCCTTATTTTCGTTGATGCTATTTATAGCCCGGTTACGCTGGCTGTTTTTGATGTGGAGCAGACTAGGGTAGGGCAGAGGACAGATTACGATAAACTCACGTTGACCGTGCATACCGATGGTTCGATTCGTCCTGATATGGCTGTTGAGGAAGCCTGTACGATTCTGCGTGATCACTTCGCGACATTTGTTGATTTCGAAGAGACGACGCCTCTTGATTTGCCGGAGAACAAAGATGTTCTGCCGTTTAATAAAAACTTGCTTAAAAGGGTGGATGAGCTTGAACTTTCTGTTAGGGCGGCAAATTGCCTTAAGAACGAAAACATATTCTATATTGGAGATCTGGTGCAGAGGTCTGAGTCTGATATGCTCAAGACTCCGAATTTTGGAAGGAAGTCATTGAATGAGATAAAAGGTCTTTTGAGGGCAATGGGTTTTGAATTTGGAATGGTTGTTCCGAGTTGGCCTCCTGAAAATATCGATGAACTTTCAAGAAAACATGATGATCAATTTTAGTTAGTTGGAGATGATACTATGAGACACGGGTTTGCTAAACGAAGACTGAATAGGACTAGTTCCCACAGAAAGGCTATGTTCAGGGCGATGATGTGCTCGCTCTTTAAGCATGAAAGAATAAAGACGACTCTTCCGAAGGCCAAAGAACTCAGGCCTATGGCGGAGAAGATGATAACGATGGCTCGTAAGGGGACTCTCCATGCGAGGAGGATGGCCATAGCCCGTCTTCAAGAGGCGGAGGTCGTAAAGAAGCTTTTT
>JAIROR010000070.1 GCA_031257415.1 Holosporales bacterium
TCCATTGCCGGAGATATAACGACGAGGGGCTCTTCATTTGGAATTCCGTGTATTCAAGCCGACGGGATGGATTTATTCGACGTAACAGAAAAGTCTATGAAAGCTATTCAGCACGCAAGATCTGGAAAAGGGCCAATCATCCTACACGTCGATACATATAGATACAAAGGGCATTCGATGTCCGACCCGGCAACATACAGGTCTCGCGAAGAGGTTGAGGATATTAGGAAAAACAGAGACCCGCTGAAAAATATTATGATGAAGATTCCCGATTTAAATTACAAAGAGATCGAAATCGAAATAATAAAAACTATCAATGAAGCGGCAGAATTTGCTATTTCTTCCGAAGTACCATCCAAAGAAACCCTGGGGAAGCATGTCCTTTGCGAAGCATAGACTACACACTCCGCCAAAAGATTGCCGGAGAGGAGGCGACCGGCCATGGATATTTTTTGGATACGAAAGCGCATGAAGGGAACTTGTGGTTAACCAGGAGAAAGTTAACGCGCGCATGTCATAAAGGTTCGCGGACCGAACGAAACCTGGTTAATGCCACTTGTTCTGGTGGGGGAAGCCCACACGAAACCCCGATACTATTTCCCAGCAAAAAAGGCGGACAGGTTACTAAATACAAACGGCCCTCGCAACATATCGGCAGATACATTATTTCCACCGTTCCCATTGTTTCCATTGTTTCCATTGTTTCCAAACGCCGGAAAGTATCCGTAGTTTGCTTCATCGGCACCGGCTACGGATGAGTCCTCATTCTGGGAGCTCGCTACAGTGAGTTCCGCTGCTGGCGATTGCGACGGTAGCTCTTCGTTATTACCGGATGCGACGGCGTTATGAAAACAAACTGGAGACAGCAACATTATAAAACTTAACAACTTTTTCATGATTCAAAACAAACAAAATCAAACACTTCCTGGTAATTATACTCAGAAAATAGCAAAGTGTAAAGAGAAGATGTGTAGGAGCACAATAAAGATTGCCGGAGAGGAAGCAGGTTGCCATGGATATTTTTTGGCGAACGGCCATGGATACTTTTTGGCGAACGGCCATGGATATTTTTTGTCCGGAAAAGTTTGCGATCTTTTATTAATTGAGTATGCTCGCCATGCGCAACTATAAATCAATTTTCCCCCACTTTTCCCACAGTGGTTCTTTTATTTTGCTCAGCAGCTTTTCGTGCTCCTGTGCCTCGTGTGGGGCGACTGGAAATTCTCTAGGGACAATTGCGTTGTCAAGGATATAACTTCCATTGGCAAGCAGCTGAGTTGATTCGCTGCCGCCACCGGAGAAGATTTCCTTTTGCGTCTTTTTGACGGACATGATTATGTAAATCTGCGCCAGCAGCTCCGCATCTATAAGAGCCCCGTGTTTGACTCGCTTGGAAGCATCGACCGAGAATCTGCTGCATAGGGCGTCGAGAGTGGCCGGAGCCCCGGGGAACTTGCGCTTTGCCATAGCGAGAGTGTCAACAATCTTATTCTTCATGGGTTGTTTTTCGGCCTCTGCCAATTGAAAATTGAGAAACCCAACATCGAATGGAGCGTTGTGAATCACAATCTTATCATCCTTTATAAAGTTCAGAAATTCATCGGCCACATAATCGAAAGTTTTAAAGTTCTTCAGAAAATCATATGTCAATCCAGAGATCTCAGCCGCCTTGGTGGAAACTTTTCTTTGCGGATTAACATATGCGTGGAAGCTCTTGCCAGTGATCTTTTTGTCTATGATCTCAATGCAACCTATTTCGGTTATTTTATCACCAGCTGTCCAGTAGAGCCCCGTTGTTTCAGTGTCGACTGCTATTTCTCTCATAAATACACTTTTATAAAACTATTATCCTCTTTAACAAATGGAAGTATAAGCTCTGGCCACTCTATTAAGCAAATGTTTTCTTGCATTGCTTCTAGAAGCCCAAGCTCTTCTATTTCGCATGAATTCTTGAGCCTATATAGATCGGCATGCCATACATCTCCCTTGGTAGTTTCGTATATTTGGACTATATTAAAAGTCGGACTGATAACTTCGTGTTCTTTATTCAGCAGAAGATTTCTTATGAAGAACTTAGCGAACGCTGTTTTCCCGGCCCCAAGCCCTCCAAAAAGAAATACGGATACAGGGGGAAGGCATTCCTCAGACATACAGACAGCCTTTTTCTCGAGATCGGCCAGGCTATGTTTATACAATGCAGGCGCGTTCCTATTTCGCCCTTTCGACGTATGAGGCGTCATCTGTATTCACGACAACCATAGTTCCGGCCTCTATATGCTGCGGAACCATGATTCTGACTCCATTTGAAAGAACAGCTGGCTTATACGAAGAAGTCGCCGTTTGCCCCTTGACGACTGGCTCCGCTTCCACAATTTCAAGGGTCACAGTTTTGGGGAGCGACACAGTTATTGGTCTGCCGTTATGGGAGCACATCGTGACCAGCATTCCGCTATCCAGGAACTGCGCCCCGGATCCGACAATATCAACAGGCAATTGGATTTGCTCGAAACTCGCTTGGTTCATAAAATGAAGACCGTCTCCATCCTGATACAGAAATTGGTATTCAGCTTCGTCAAGATACACCCTCTCAACTGGCTCTGAAGACCTGAATCTTTCGTTGAGCTTTGTTCCATCAACCACTCCCTTCATCTCGGCCTGGATAAATGCTCCTCCCTTGCCTGGTTGCACATGCTGCGTCTTGAGAACCATCCAGAGCTTTGAGTTATGCTCAACAACATTGCCTACTCTGATATCATTTGCATTAACTTTCATCTACTTGCCTCCACTATACAACCCCCGCCACTTGCTTTCCATCTGCTCCTCTCCATTGCTTCGTCTCAAAAACTGGTAGCGGAGGAGGGACTTGAACCCCCGACACGCGGATTATGATTCCGCTGCTCT
>JAIROR010000104.1 GCA_031257415.1 Holosporales bacterium
AAATTAAAAACAATAATTCTCTGGAATCGACTCAAGTGTCATTTCCGGTTATTTCATTCCAATTTTTTCGCACGGGACAAAGATGGGACAAAGATGGGACAAAAATTTTTCTTGCATAAAAATAAAAAAGCATGTTACAATACTACTGACACCTGTTCCTGCGGGTTCTCTTTTCCTGGAGATTGCGCTGGGTTAATCAGGAGGGGTTTGGTATATGCTTCCTGGAGTCAAGCGATAATTCCGCCAAAACCAACCCAGGTGTTATTTTTGGTCAATTTCGTTTCGATTATGGGATTGTTGAATGGGGCCGATTGCGAGCGTATTCATCAATTTTTGAACTGCAAATATTTCGCGTGAAACATTCTAGTTGTAGTAAAAGAGATTATTCAGTAGAATATGGGCAAAACGGCCGACGCGAAGCACATTGAGATTCAACAGTTTCATTAAGCACATTGAGATTCAACAGTTTCATTGTTATTGTCCGAGTTTGAGACTGCACAGGAAACTACTATAAGATATTGTTGAACCAGCCCGGGAATCGATACGATTCCTCGACTGTTACATTAAAAACACAGCCGTGATTTTTTTGTCCGTAATTTGCATAAATATCTATCCGGCGGGCGAGGAAGCGGCTAGTATTGTATTAGAGAGTTTCTTTTATAGTGGGAAATTATGAATAAGTTTCTTATGGCCGGTCTGGCCGCAGCGGTTGCGGGGACTGGGACGAGTGTGGTGGAAGCGGACGTAACGGAGTGTAATCCTGGGGGAGTCTACATGGGGTTTGTTCTTGGTCCTTCTGTCCACAATACGAAGGTGAAGATAAAGGAAGGGGATGCAGCTAAATACGCTGAGTTCTTCAAAAAAATGAAAGAGATACATGTAAAAGCTAATGGTCTCGGAGAAGAGGGCAAGACGGATAAAGCGGCTATCGAAAAAAAGATTGCTGATGCAAAGGCTGTGTTTGCGACGGCCGTGGTTAGGCTGCTTGGGTTCAACGACGCTGCGCTCAGTATTGCGGCAAATGCGGCTCCGGCGGTTGCTGACTTCAGCAATGCAGCGGCGGGTGCTGCCTTGGCTGCATTCAACGCTGCAGTTCCATCAGCTGGAGTTGAGGGAGTTTTGTTTGCTGATGTATTTGGAGCCGTTCCTGCTGGGGCCAACGCGGCGGCCGCCACCACTTTGAATACGGCTGCTGGCAGGCAGAAGTACCAGAGTACATTAAAAGCTAATGCGGAGAAGTTGTTTGACAGCTTGCTTGAGCATAGCGACACCACAACGGGCGGCGATGCTCTGTATGGGACTGCATATAAAGAAGGAAAGTTTTCCATTGCCATTCCGGGAGCCCCAGGAGCTGCTGCGACAATTGTTACTCTGGATCTCACTACTGTCGCTGATATTGACAAGACTCCGTTCTATAAGAAGGGGACTGATAATACCGTAACCGGTGCTCTTGCAGAAGCGATAGACGGAGACGGCAGGTTGGCTGATTATGAGCTATATGAGCCAAAGATCAAAGAGATTAAAGACAAGTATATGAAGAACTTTGATACATCGTTTGGCAAGAAAGTGGCTGCCGGGAACTTCGATTCAGAGGCAGCCGCGGCGGAGCTTGTGAAGAGCGAGGCATCCCAGTATGGCCCGGATAAGGATGGCTTGATTTCAAAGACAGGATACGGATTTATCGGCGATATCATATTGGGATGGGATTACAGGACTGGCTCTCCGTTATATGTCGGCGCCGAAATCTTTGCCGGATATGATTCGTATAAATCTGATGTGAAGCCTACAAGCGCCATTACGACCGACAAGGATAATAGCGATAGCAATTATGGTATTAGGGTGACGAGGCATGGGTTCGTGGGTATGATGCCTGTTGTTAGTATTCAAACTTCTGGCGTTAGGTTGTTTTTCGGGGCTGGTGGTGTTATAGGTCGTTATGCTCTCGACACGACCAACGCCAAATATGAAAGCGCTATCCTAAGGGAGGCAAAAACTCTGGCAAACGCTGTTAATGCAACGACCAGTGCCAATGTTGTGGCTGCTGATAGGGTTAGCAAGATGGGGGAGGATGATCAGACGGTGACTACGATGATCAATAGCGCAATAGAAAATATTAAGGTTGATCTTCCTGCGGAAGAGAATGCGAAGTTCTATTCAAAAGGTGAGGCCAAGTGGAAGCCGGCCGGATGCGCGACTGCTGGTATCGAAATTCCTATCAATCCGAATGTCAGAGCGAGGGTTGGATACTCGATTACCTTCCGGAGGACGGTTGCGGAGTTCTCTGAGGACTGCAAGTTCGAAGTCAAGGACACAGTTCATGCAGTGAAGGCAGGAATTTTGTATACGCTTGGTGGCTGATCGGAAGGTCGCGTGTGACCTAAAGACCGTGTGAAAATAGTGGTTGGACAGTGGGGGATCTTCTCCCCCGTTGCCGCCCATTCCGCCCATTTGTGGGGGGGCGTGGTGTTGTTGTAAACCAGAGGCTGGGAGGTTGCCGGAGGAGAGGCGAGAAGAGGCGAGCTGCCGTGGGTATTTTGGGCCGGAGGAATTAGCGGCCTTTTGTCAATTGGGTATAGTAGTTTTAAAAGCGTGGTAGTAGATAGGGCTTTTCTGGATAAGTTCAAGCGTGGCTCGACGTATTGTCGGGATTATGGTGAGTATATTTCATCAATAGTGGAGGAGATTCGCAACATAATGTCGTGCAGACTGAGGAGTTATGAGGGGGTTTCCGAGAATCCTTTTTGTTACGGACTGAAAGATATAGTCTCTGTGTCAATCTCTCACGGTGGGTTCGAAATTTTTAAAAAAGAATGTCGTCGTTCTATACTATCGCTAGAACCAAGAATTTCAGATATTGAAATAAATGAGGTTAGTATAGATAACGAAAAGCAGGAAATGTTCATAGATGTATCGTGCATCATAAAATTAAACGGAGATAAAATAAATCGTAAACTCAAGCTGTGAAACTATGTTATCATGGGTAGGAGTAGCTTTTTATTATAATCCTGTTATGAGAAGAGAATTGTTTGTGAAATTGTGCGACAAGATACGGGAATTAAAGTTTTTCAATTGCGTGTATAGTGATATCTCTCATATAAAAAAGGTTGCCGCTTCTATCAGTGGTAATGCTGATATCTTGGTGTTGGGGACAGGCGGATCCAGCCTCGGCTCTAAGGCTCTTATAGATTTTAAATCAGGTTTCTCTGGCGAAAGATCTAAGGTTCAGTTTCTCGAGAACATTGATTCGCGCTCATTTATGAATGTCGTTAGCAAATGTAACCCAGACAACACTGGGGTTATCATTATCTCTAAATCTGGCACAACAAGCGAAACCTTGATGCTGTTTATGACGTTAATGACAATGTGGCCCGATTTTAACTATTCTGAGAAATGCGTTGCCATAACGGAGAATTCAGACCAAAACTATTTGCGAAAAATAGCGATGCTGCACGATATAAAGATAGTAGATCACGCTCCAGATATTGGGGGGCGTTTTTCAGTTTTCTCAGTTGTTGGATTGCTGCCTGCTCTTCTCCACGGAGTTGATGTTGATGCTTTTATCAGCGGAGGAAAGAAAATGCTGTTGCAGGCGGAAGAAGAACCTGAGGCTCTTTATTCCGATCTAAAAGACGTTTGTGCGGCAATTAAGAATGGTGCCACTCACCACGTCCTTTTCTCTTATTCTGATTTTCTCGGAAGTCTCGGCAAATGGTTTATGCAGCTCACTGCTGAGAGCCTTGGCAAGAATGAGAATTTTGGAATAACCCCAATAAGTTCGATAGGAACTGTTGACCAACACTCGATGCTGCAACTCTTCTTGGGGGGGCCAAATAACAAGTATTATACGTTCATTACCCAAAAGGAAAACATTCAAACATGCAAGATCAAACTGCAAGGAAGTATACTGGAAGACCATAACATGCATGAACTTATGATTGCCCATCAAAGAGCAACAATTGACGTTCTCAAGAATAAGACACTTGCGCGCTCATTTGAATTCGAAGAAATAAACGAAAGCGCAATCGGATATATGATGATGAGATTCTTTATTGAGACAGTTGCAATTGCTGACGAGTTCAACATCAATCCATTCGATCAACCGGCAGTAGAAGAGGTGAAAAGACTTGTCTCCAAATACCTCGAGTCTGCAACGAAAAATGTAGCATAATTTCGAAACAGGGCATTTGGGGCAGAAGAACAGATTTCGAAGTCCTCTGTTTTCGAAACATGCCATTTGGGGCAAGAGAACGGATTTCGAAGTTCGCTATTATAGTTATCATAATTGATAATCATGTAGTCTTGGCCACGAAAAGAATTGCGGCGGCGCGGTTTCTTTTTGGCGTGTGGTGTCGTCGGTTGTTAAAGTGGAAAAGCTGCCTTTGGCTAATTTCATTTCGCAATCAGTGATCAATTCAACAATTTTTAGAATGAAATTTTGTTCAAGCACCCGGGAGAGTCATTATGTTGCGTTGCTGCAACATAATGCAAAATTTTATCCACAAAGTGCATTAATTTCTTTCGCAGCCGTTTCTGCTAAATTAACATACTTGAGTAGTGTTTGTTTTTTTAGAAGGTTTTGTTCATGAACAAAAAAATTTTGTTGGCAGCTAGCCTGGGTGCAATCGCATTTGGAAGCGTTTCGAGCACAGGGAAACCTGAATGTAGACGACCTCTCACCGGGGTTGTTATTGGTGGCGGTGGTGGAGCAACGGCTAGAAGTGTCAAGCTTAAGGTGATTCCAAAGGAAATTAAGTGCACGGTGATAAAGAGAATAAAGTTTGTAACAGAGATTAAAGGTGGCGAATACGACGCAGAAAGCAAGGCAGATTATGAAAAGATTTCGTGGGCACGTGATATACTCGAGGACTTCTACGCTACGTATTCGTATGCTGACATGTTAGTGGGAAATGGAGGAGCTCCAAATGCCAAGGGATTGCTTTCTATGACGGCTCTCAATAAGATTCACACAGGCGCAGCGTTGACTGCCGCTACACTGATAACTGGTGCTGTTGATGCTCCGGCAATGCAGGCGGCACGAGCTACAGTTGCCAGTCAGATAAATACCCTTGCGCAGGCGTTGCGCGATCTTGGTTGTACAGTTAAGATCGTTGGTCATAATGGAGCAGCAGCAGGGACTGACAAGTTTGAGTTTAAGCGTTGTAATATTGGTGATACTCCGTACGGTGTTCCTGCTGCTGCTGCTGCTGGTGATATTGCTTTCCCAGGAGTCGAGGTTACCTTTAATGGAAGCACTCACATATTGATTATCGCCGGTAGTAGCGCACTTGCAAACACAAGATTGGATCAGCTGCTTAACGCTGTAATACCAGAGAGACACGATGAGCCGCAATTGCTTGCAGAGATTGCAAACAAGCACGGCATAAATCCCCCTCCAGAGATTGTCAAGGTCACTGCTACTACCCCCACGCAGTCCACGGAAGCTCTCGCGGATGTCAAAATTGCGGCTGTTGAAAGCACTGTCACTCAGACGAAGCTTCATGGATCGGTATTTGGTTATTTTGGCGGTTGCCGCCAGCTAGGCGATAATTTCTATGTTGAGTTGCGGGTCTGCGGAGAATATGATCCAGGAAAGAATCTTCTGAATGATCCGGACCTGAACAAGGCCAAGAGCCACAGAATTGGGCATACCAATTATGTTGCCCTCTATAGTTCGCCCGTTAGCTCTAATCCAACAAAGATCGAGTATAGAACAAGAGGTAGTTTTGGCGTAGATGCTTCTCTCGGTCTAACGAATGGAACCGCCGGCGTGTACCTCTTTGCTGGACCCACGTATACTCTACACGAGTTGATCCTAACTCCAACGAGTGGTTCTGCCCCATTTGGATTTAGAGATATGAGCGTAGTCCCAACTGTTGATGTAGGGTTACCAACCACTCCGACTGCGACCACGACCGCAGCTACTACAACAACCGCGACTGCTACAGACGCAGCGGCAAGAACGATAACTTTTAATACTGATGTTATAGAAGGTATCACGGTGTCAGCTGATGGAGCATCCGAAGCGGCAGTTGCAGAGCAGAAGCTCAAGAAGTCTGTATTTGGTGTAAGAGTTGGTGTTGGCATGCTGTTTATGGTTTGTCCACATGCTGGAATATTCCTAGAAGGTACCCTCAGTCCCAAGAGAAATATCGACTTTGGAACATCTGTTGGCCACAGTGCTAGCAAATTTCTTCATGATATTGGAAGGTTTGGCAGTGCCTACAGCGTCAGTGTGTACGATATCGGTGTGAAAGGTGGGTTCAAAGTTCTACTGTTCTAAAGAGAGACTCGCTGTTCTAACTTATAAAAGCGTGGCCGGCATAGCTCCGGCCGCGTTCCTTCGATAAAGAAATTTCCCAGATGGTCACGATTTAGGCCTGGTTTTCGGAATGATTACTTTTGTTTTCGATCTGTTACTTCTTCTCTTTACAATCTTCTAAAAACTCCTCTTTTCGCTACTGCGTTCATACTTTGTTAATCTTTTTGAGACTGTTGAATAGTGATTTCACGTTGGCCGTTTTGCAAAACCTCTATTCTGCTGAATAATCTCTTTTATTATACAAAAATGTCTTGCGAGAAATATTCACCTGCTATAGCCGAGACCGGCGAAGGCCCCACGGAAATATGTATCCATCTACGGTTGAAAAAGAGGCCTCAAATTCTTATCTGGCAACTTTCGCCTGGTCATCCAGAGTGAATTGCTGTAGAATGATAGCTGTATGTTGTGCGTGATACCTTGGCGAGATGCGGAAGGATAAGACTGGCAAGAATGCCGCGCGGAGAAAGGCAGGGAAGTTTAGGAAGGTTGTTTCCTTCGGAGAGGCAAGTAACGCCAATAAAAAGCCAATTGAAAGCAATCTCAAATCGTTGACTGACAAAGTTGATTCATTTACCGAAAGTATAATGGAAGAGATTCGCAGCGAGAACATGAAAAAGATCTGGGATAAGTATGGCAAAATCGTGACTATTATATGCGTTATTTCGCTTTTTGCTGTCGGTGCTTATAACACGTGGAAGAAAAATGATATCGAAGAGCGAGAAGCTATTTCAATACGGTTTGTCGAAGCTCAGAATTTGATAATGGCTGGGGAAGAGCAAAAAGCTATGAATGAGTTATCGGAAATTTCGACGGTCAAAAAAAAGGAATATGCAGTTCTTGCCAAGCTCGAGAGGGCAGCTGTATTGGCAAAATCCAAGAATAGTGAGGCGATTGGCGTTTATAAATCGGTAGCTGATGATAAAGACGTTGACGTTGTGTTTAGGGATTTGGCGTATGTCTTATACGTTAATGCTTTTCTCGACATGGCGGAAGGAAAAAAAGAGGCAGGTGAAGTGCCTGGCATGATAGAGCGGTTGGCCAGCAATGATTTGCAAAAGGGACCGTGGGGGCTTATCGCCAAAGAGGCGTTGGCTTTCTGTTATATTAAGATGCAGAATAATAAGAAGGCGCATGAAGTCTTGGAATCGCTTGTGGTGACGGAGGGGATTCCCGCGGACATGCTTAATCGTTGTCGCATTTTGATGCAATCTGTGGAATAGAATCTCGGTAGAGTAGTGGCAGCGGATTCAAGCGTGGCAGTGGATTTTGAGAAGTCCAGGATGGACAGGTTAATAAGGAGGCGCTTTGGGAAACATATTCCCCAGTCGTTTATAGAGAAGGCCATCAGGACTGGAAATGTTCTTGTGAATGGACAAAAGACGAGTTCGTCGGCTAAAGTTTCGGATGATTGTAGCGTGTATGTTAATGAATCGTTATTCAATCGCTTTAAAGAGGATGAGCAAAAACGTCAGTATTCAGGTGACTCTGAATTCAAAAAGATGATTATATATGAAGATGAAAACTTAATTGTTATCAATAAACCGGCTGGATTGGCTGTGCAGCTTGGCTCCAAAACGACTGAGTCAATCGATACCATGGCGAAGTCGTATAATCAAGAGGCGAGACTTGTTCACAGAATAGACAAAGAAACAAGTGGCATAACGATTCTTGCCAAAAATTTGAAAACGTCCAGATATATGACTCTTCTTTTTAAGAATAAGCAGATACACAAAGGATATATGGCAATTGTCTCAGGAAGCAACCTGAGAGAAAAGGGGACAATCAATGTTCCTCTGGCAAAAGAAAAAGAATCAGTAGTTGTAGATAAAATAAATGGGAAGGAAACAATTACCGAATATACGGTTCAAAAAAGACTGAATAACGGACTGGCTCTAATCGCGGCTTACCCCAAAACAGGAAGGACACACCAAATAAGAGTTCATCTGAAACACATCGGCTGCCCGATCCTCGGAGACAAAAAATACAGTGGCCGGTCGTTTAAGAAACTGTGTTTGCACGCACACAAGGTCTCCTTCGTCGACATTAAAGGCAAAAACGTTAAAATAACGGCTCCTCTTCCTGAGTATATGTCTCTGTTGTAATTTAAACTATATTTGTTTCACAGAGGATGTTGGAGTGCTATCCGCGAAACTATGAGAAAAGTCTTATGAAATTGACCCAAAAGACGACCTCCGATCGACTTTACTTCCCCAAATCCAGCGCAAAAAAATAATCAGCAAAACTGACCAAAAATTAAGATTTTGTTAACTTTTTGGAGTTCAGTATTCGAGATACTATACTAATGATAAAACTTTAAAAGCATTCGCTTTTAAAGTGGATATTTGGAATGAAATCGACCGAAGACGGCTTCTGGGTCGATTTCATAAGATTATCTTTTTGGATTATTA
>JAIROR010000044.1 GCA_031257415.1 Holosporales bacterium
TCTCATGAAATCGACCCAGGAGCCGTCTCCGGTCGATTTCATTCCAAATATCCACTTTAAAAGCGAATGCTTTTAAAGTTTTATCATTAGTATAGTATCTCGAATACTGAAGCCCGAAAAGTTAACAAAGTCTTAATTTTTGGTCGGTTTTGCTGATTATTTTTTGGCGCTGGGTTTGAGGAAGGAAGTCGATCGGAAGCCGTCTTCTGAATCACTTTCAGAGAATCATCGCCCGATTCCAGGATGCATACACCAATATCCTCCTGGTTAACCCAGCGCAATCTCCAGGAAAAGAGAGTCCGCAGGAACAGGTATCAATAATATTGTAGCATACTTTTTCATTTTTATGCAAGAAAAATTTTTTTGTCCCATGGCGAAGTACTTTTTATTGCGCTGTCTATTGGAGGTATGCTATAATGTATTAAACGTTTTTTTAACATGTGTGTTTTTATGAAGAAGATTAATTTATTGCTAGTAACGGCTATTTTGAGTTACGGGACGTCACTTTGTGCTGCAAGCGATACGGGTGACGTTAAGATGGGCTTCAATGCGCTGCAAAGTGAGGTTCCTAGTCAAGAAGAGTTAGGGAATGACATTATGTCCAGAGCACTGAAAACCTTTGTTATAAAGGATTTGCCAGTATCCTCGTCCAGAGAAACGAATCAGCAGGTATATTCTCGAACCCCGTTTTGGACGCAATACGCTGCTTGTTTCGGGAAGAATAAGCAAAAAAGTGATAACAAATTAGATGTAGAATTAGATAGGGCAATTGTTGCTGTACAATCATGTACTCCTTATACATATTTTCCAAGTAAACCAGAAAAAAGTAATGTAGAGTATGTAATAAGGACATTGCAAAAATTATTCGAGGAGTTTCAAAATGAAGGATATACGGAGACTCATGGCTTGTTGTTTAGCATTACTTGTTTTTCATTTATTACAGATAAGGCAAAACATGAAGAAGATAAAGTTATATATAATATGATCGGGAGCGCATTGGAAAGTGAAAGTTGGAAATTGCATCTATATATGATGGAGATTGCTTTAAATGCCTTACAAAGTGTTCGGAAGTGCCCTACTGGACGTTCGACTTCACTTCGTTGTGATAAGACTTTGGCAAGTGAAATAGATGGTTTGCCTTATGACGATGACTTGAAAAGTAAAACGATTGTTTTTCTAGAGGGAATAGGAATTGCTTTTGGCGAGTTGCTAAGCGAAAAGAAGATAGATATTAAAGAATTTTGGTCCGAAAACGTAAATTTTTTTACGGCCACGCTTGACAAGCTTGAGAGGAAGAAATCTAGTAAATAGAATTCGAGTTCAAACTGATGTAAAACCAAAATGGTGGTTGTTGTTGTGAACTGAAATATTGTTGATAAGTCGGCATTATTGAACAAATTTGGGCTGTTGAAAACTTGGCAACAAGTTTTCAACAGACAGCGAGTCATCAACATATTTCAGTTCTAAAGATCCTTGGATGTTGGCTCAAGACATATGGACGAATTATATACTCGGGAGTGTTGAATAGTGCTTTGCGTTGGCTGTTTTGCAAAATTCCTATTCTGTTGAATAATTTCTTTTACTATAACTAGAATGTTTTGTGCGAAACATTTGCTTAGGCACAAATTTGGGCACAAATGATGTGTTTAGCGTTGCGCTTGGAGCGGAAAAGTGATACAATACAAGATATGTTTACGTGCTTGGTGGGGCGTTATGGAATTTGTTGTGAAATCGGTCGTTGGTGTTGTTATTGCTGCGATTGTGATTGTTGTGCCTGCGGTGTCGATGGATTCGAGGCTTGTTCCGGGAGAGAAGTATGAGGCGAAGTTGCTTGAGTGCGAGGCGAAGCACGTATTGGGAGCCTTTAAGGCTCTTGGAGCTGCTCCAAATTCAGAAGGAACAGAGGCAGAGGCTGAATCAAATTTGTATAAGTTGCTCAATGGAGAATCCGGAGTCAGCGAAAACTACGGTCTAAAGGTGAATGATAGACAGTCGCTAGCTGGTAACGCTGTCGGAGGAGCGAGATTAGGAGATGGAGGACTTGGTGACAATTTCGCTGATGCCGTTCGCGCATCGATTTTCGCCAACGGAGTGTCTCTGAGAATAACGCTGGACAATATATCGTATTCATCACAGGATGTTGATGTGAAAAAAAATATCAGTCAAAAATTTAATCAGCTATACGTTCAAGGAAGGGCACGCCTGATTGCCAAAGGGGTGTATGATGCATTTTTGACAAGGAGTCCAACAAATTTTTCTCCTCTGGCAGGCATATTGCCATCTATTAAAAAAGCCACACCAACGCTTGCTGATTATAGGACCGAGTTCTATGGGATAGTTGGGGCGCTGAATTATGCAGTTTGCGATTATACAAACGATTCAACGAGCTTCGTGAATAATTCATTTGCTCAAGAATTGCGTAGTTTCATGCGTACGGAGCTGATAAATGTGTCTGATATAGCCACAATAGGGAAGCATGAGAGTGATAAAGTTGCCCTTGACGTTCAGGAAAACCCCACTCCTTCGAAAGAATCCTGGGATCTTTTTTATGATTTGCTGACAGCAATTGGATGTGGAGCAATTGACGATGCCAGTGATGGGACGATAGAAGTCACAGCGGCTCGGGCAGCGAAAGAAGATTATTCAGATGTTAAATATAAATTATCAACTATTATTGGGGCAGCAGTAAAAAGAGCTATCTTGGCAACCAACAATAACTATACAGAAGAGGTAGTCAACAATATAAAATCCAAGATTGCTGGTGATGGAGCGAGTGGAGGGCTATTGAATTACATTCCAACCGCCGCTGCTGCTGAGTAATTTTTTTATGAAACTGGCAGGTGAGCTCAGACAGATGTGAAGCGAAAATGGTGGGTAGGTCCATGTGTTTTGATACAAATCGGGTCCCCCTAAAACTTGGACAGAACGCTATCAATCCCCAGTAAAGAGCGCGAACAAATGATATATGAGTATAGAGTTCTAACTGGACAAAATGATGGGGCGTTCAAGCATGGGCAGTGTTTGGCAAGCAGTCACGAAGAGCTCTTAAAGATCATTGAATATAGGTTTCCAGGCGGTATGCTCGTATCCTATAAAAGGAAGAAGTTATCATATACGAAGCCTGTGGATGAACTCGCTATTCATTTCTTTCAAAATATATACACGCTCGTTTCAAACAGCATAGATATTATGGATGCGCTGCGCATAACAGAATCATCCTTCGAAGATGTTCAATGCAAAGCCGTTGTGAACTATCTAGTATACAGAATTTCTAATGGGTCTTCGCTGTGTGTTGCAATGAAAAGCGCTGCTGTATTTGATGATGTTTGTATCAAAGCCGTTGAAATAGCTGAAAAGACAGCAACTTTGCCGAGGGCCTTTCAATACTGTCTCGAATATATAAAAGAAAATTCTGAAAACAAAAAATTAATTAAAAACACGTTGATTTACCCGGCTGTTCTATTGGCGGTTATATTATCGGTAACTTTCGCTTGGATTTTTTTCATCATACCGAATTTTGCTGAATCATTTATCGATATAGGAATAAAAATACCAACAATTACACGATTCCTTCTTGGATTCAGAAATTTTTGTATTAATCACCAAATAGCGACAACATTAATTATAATTGTCATTGCTGTCTGTGCAATATGGCAGAAAAACAGATTATTGAATATGATTCCGATTATAAAAAAGACAAAAAAGAGCATAGCAAATTTTAGATTTTTTTCCAGTATGAGTCTCATGCTACAGGAGAAAATAAGCTTTATAGAGGCACTGCAAGCATCGGCGAGCGATGATAACGCAGAACTGAAAAGTAAAATCAAAACAATTGAATTAATGATAAAGAGCGGTCACAGTATCAGCAAATCGTTCGAACAATCTGGCTGGCTTTCTAATACCGAAAATTCAATAATAAGAGCAGGAGAGGTCGCGGGCAATATGTATGGCGCTTTTAAAATTATCTCCGACAAGATAAAAATGGATACAAAACATTCGATCAACAGGGCAACGACAATGCTTCAGCCTGTCGTCACAATTATCATGGGATTGATCCTCATCGTCGTCGTGTGCTCTGTGCTCGTTCCAATCTATGATCAACTTGGCAATATGTAAACCAAGTTCCGTGATTGGCTTAAGAAACTATTGGAGAAGAAAAAGTAAGATTGACTGATGGTATGTGATCTGACTTCTGGTCTGACTTCTGGTCTGACTTCTGGACTGATTTCACAAGGCTTTTTTCATAGTTTTGCGAACGATACACCAACTCCCTCCTGGTTAACCAAGCAAGCTTTCCAAGGAAAAAGAGCCCGCAAGAACAGGTATCAATATTATTGTAGCATGCTTTTTTATTTTTATGCAAGAAAAATTTTTGTCCCATGAAAAAAAACTTTGAAAACACAACCTCGAAACATATGACTCAAACAACGATATTTCTTGCGTATAAAGAAGGTTTCTAAAAATAGTACTCAGAAACCCTCTATACCCAAACACCAAAAGATTGCCAAAGAAGGGGCAGGTTGCCGTGGCGATTCCGGATTGGAAAAATCCACAATCTTTCGTTGTTTGGGCATATCTCAAAACGTGTGAACTACCTTATTTCTAAGATACGACCCGGACGCTACTTGGATGGTGGAGAAAAAAAATTACCAGCTACTCGTCATTTTCCTTCTTCTGTCGAGTTGCCAAAAGCTGGGCAACCATATCAGACAGGCCAGACATTCCCTGCTTTACCTCGGCCATTCCCTGCTTTACTTCGGCCATTCCCTGCTTTACTTCGGCCATTTCCTGCTTTACTTCGGCCATTTCTCTCTTTAATCCTTCACAGTAATCGTTGGCTATGTCTACCATGAACCCCTTCAACGTGTACATTTCTCTTGACAGTGCCCCTCCATCATGATGCGAAGCATAAGAATCACAAACCACTAAGCCCCCGAGCAACGTCCAAACCACCAACTTTTTCATTTTTTCAAACAGACCTCTAACTCCACTAATGCAGACAGTTTAGCACGTTACTTGAATGGTGGAGAAAAAAATTACCAGCTACTCGTCATTTTCCTTCTTCTGTCGAGTTGTCAAAAGCTGGGCAACCATCTTGATTTTATTCGCGTTTATCGGATATACTGATAGTGTGTAGAGGTTCTGGATTTTCGGTATGTTTGGCTTAGAGAAGGTTTTCGGTTCTTACAATTCGCGTATAATAAAAGGCTATGAAAGAATTGTAAGGGAGATAAACTCATATGATGAAAGGTTGTCTAAATTGAGTGATGATGAATTAAGGCATAAGACAACCGAGTTCAAAGAGATTCTCAGGGATGGAAAAACGTTGGACGACATTTTGCCGGAAGCGTTTGCAGTCGTCAGAGAGGCTGCTGTTCGAACTGTTGAGATGAGGCATTTTGATGTGCAGCTGATGGGAGGAATTGCCCTCCACAAGGGCTGCATAGCAGAGATGAAAACTGGAGAGGGAAAGACGCTTGTTGCGACCCTTGCCGTTTACCTGAATGCGCTGACCGGCAAGGGAGTGCATGTTGTAACGGTAAACGACTATCTTGCCAAGAGGGATGCCGGCTGGATGGGAAGAATATACAGATTCCTTGATCTTTCTGTCGGAGTTATTGTGGGAAGCATGTGGGATGGAGCCAAGAGGGATGCATATAACGCTGATATAACATATGGAACCAACCACGAATTCGGTTTTGATTATTTGCGAGACAATTTGAAATTCGACAAGGCCGAAATGGTTATGAGGCCGTTTAATTTTGCTGTTGTTGATGAAGTGGACAGTATTCTTATCGACGAAGCCAGAACTCCTCTCATAATATCAGGAGTTGATGAGGGATCGATTCAATTGTATTCAGCTGTTGATTCCGTAGTTAAGACAATAGCTAACGCCGATGAATTCGATAAAGATGAAAAAAGCAGGGTAGTAACACTGACGGATATTGGAGTTGAGAAAGTTGAAAAAGGTCTCAAGGCGCTCGGATTACTTGACGAAGACACGACATTATACGATCACCACAACATATCGCTTGTTTATCATGTGAACTGTGCTCTAAAAGCTCATAGGCTCTTTACAAAAAACGTTGACTATATAGTTAAGGACGGTCAGGTTCTCATCATCGATGAATTTACTGGCAGAATTATGGACGGTCGTAGGTATTCCGAAGGTCTTCACCAAGCAATCGAGGCCAAGGAGCATGTTGAGGTGAAGACAGAGAGCCAAACAATTGCGACAATTTCATATCAAAATCTGTTTAGATTATATCCAAAATTGTCTGGAATGACGGGAACAGCAATGACAGAAGAGGCCGAATTCGACGAAATATATAAGCTTAAAGTCGTGAGTATTCCATCAAACAAGCCAGTTATAAGAGTTGATCACGAGGATTCAATTTTTCTAACGTTAGAAGAGAAAGATAAGGCTGTTGTAAACCTGATAAAAGAATGTATTGCTAGGAATCAGCCAGTTCTTGTCGGAACAACGAACATAGACCGTTCGGAATATGTTTCCCACTTGCTCACGAAAGAGAAGATCAAACA
>JAIROR010000018.1 GCA_031257415.1 Holosporales bacterium
TTAATTATACCACAAAAGTATTAATTTTCCGTTAAACTTGACAAAAATTATTTTTTATGGTAGAATTATTCGGGGGCACCTTTTGAAAAAATTCTTCAGAATTTGCACGGTTTTTGAGCGTCAAATAAGTAAAACAGAATGTAGTATCTCGAATACTGAGCCCCGAAAAGTTAACAAAACCTTAATTTTTGGTTGTTTTTTTAGGCTCTTGCTCAGATTGTTCGCAAACAAATGTAAAATCAAAATGGTGATGGTTGTTGTGAACTGAAATGTTGTTGATAACTCGGCATTGTATCAAACGGATCGAGGCAATAGAACTCGAGTTAGCAACATATTTTGGCTCTAAACGTAGTAATAGAACTTTCCCAAATGAAACCAGCGATGCATTTCCGCAATCGGTTATTAAGCCCCATTTCTGTTCTACGACATTTGTCTCTACGCTGTTTTAGTTCTTTTACGATTTCGTCTATATTATCCATTATTTCTTTTTTAGACATCTTCTTTTGTTGAGGCGTAAGACTGAGGTCGAGCAAGACTAGCTTTCCATCCTTAGAATTTCTAAATAATGTTTCTGATTCTGTCATAGTTCGATTTCCCAATAGCGAAAGGAGCGGGATTACAAGAAGATGCGCAGTTTGTTTGCTTCTAAAAAAACATCCCTAGCGATGGGGGCTGCTTTCGAGGAGCCTCCGCCTCCATGTTCAACAAGGACGCAGATGGCAATTTCTGGAGTATCGGATGGGGCATATCCCACGAATAAAGCGTGTTCCTTTTTCCAATAGTCATCCGAGACCGTTTTGAATTCATGTCGTTGTTTTTCTGTTATTCGAACTACTTGGGAGCTTCCTGTTTTGCCTGCGAAGTCAAAATCTCCTTCTATGATGCGCGCTTTATAGGCTGTTCCGCGCGGGTCATTTATAACATTCTCCATTCCCTCCATAATCAAATCGATATGTTCCTTTTTATAGTTCAATTTGTTCCCAATATTTTTCTTTAAAGAGCACAGATACGGGGTAATGGGGTTCATGCCGTTGACGAGAATCGATACCATCCTCGCGAGCTGCAAAGGAGTTGAGAGGGAGAAGCCCTGTCCTATTGACATGTTGACGGTATCCCCCTTCGTCCATGGCTGCTTCCTTTTGTTCTTCTTCCAAGACTTTGTTGGGATGAGCCCAGATACTTCTCCAGTCATATCTATGTTTGTTGGGACTCCCAATCCAAAGTCGTTGGCAACTTTTGCTATGTCATCCGGAGAGAGCATCATTGCCACATTATAGAAGTATACATCGCAAGATTGAGCAATTGCCTGAACTAAATTCACAGATCCGTGACCATTATATTTCCACCTCCAGCAATGATACTTGTATCTTCCAATGCTAAATTCTCCGCTACAATGGAAGGTTGTATACCTTGTTATGACCCCCTTCGAGAGTCCTGCCAGCGCCGTGATCATTTTGAATGTGGAGCCGGGGGAATACAAACCAGACACCACCTTGTTTATCATTGGTTTATACGGATTTTTATACAACTCGTTCAGAACAGCCTTATCTATCTTGCTGTTAAAGATATTGTTGTCATAGCCCGGATACGAGACAAACGAAAGAATAGCGCCTGTATGAATATTCATAACAACACAGGCTGCACTTTCCTCGTTTGACAATCTATTATAAACAAATTCCTGTAGATTTTTATTGATTGTCAGCTTTATATCCTCGCCTGGAACTTCCCGTATTTCGTCTATCAATCTAACAAATTGCCTTCTGGAATTTACTTCTATATTTTTAATTCCAGTTTTCCCAAATAACGTTTCGTTATATCCGCGCTCTATACAGCATCTTCCTATCTTGGCTGTTGGAAGCGCAAGAGCTGTATTATCTGAGTTTTCGAGATCGCTTTTTGTTGGGGTTCCAGTATAACCAATTACATGTGCAAATATTTCTGGAGATAGATAATGCCTCGTTAGGTTTTTCTCCACATTAACCCCCGGGATCTTTGAAGAAAGAATATAAAAAGCAGCCAGCGTGTCCCAATCTACATTTTCCTGGAGAAGTATGAATCTCGTCGATCTATCGATTGTCTGAAGTTTTGCCGTAACATCTTCGTCGAGATTGGGAAACTCTTTGATAATCTTCAAGGCGACTTCTTCTCGCTCGCCTGGCTTGGTATCCATCATATCCCAAAATACAGAGTATGAATTCTTGTTAACAGCAAGTGGTTTCCCTTGGGAATCAAGTATATTCCCTCTCGCTGGTATTATTTGCTGGCTCACTATTCTATTTTTGTCTGACAAAAGTTTATAATGCTGGGCCCTAAAAATCTGAAGATAGGCAAGCCTTGAGATGATACTCACGCCAACAACAGCCTTGAATCCACTGACTATAAATGCCCTTCGCGTGAAAAGCCTCCTTTCTGCTAGCCTTCTATTCATCAACCGCGAAATCAATCTCTAGTGCATATGTGTGCCAATGATATCATACTCGGGGAAATTTTTTGAGACGCACGATGAATGATCCGTAATTGTTGGTCGAATCGATTACTGGGGCAAAGCTGATAACGTAATCCGAAGCTGACAACAAAAAATCATACGTCTCCTGGCGGACAATGCCACTTCCCTTTCCTGTTACTATAATAATATTCCTAATACCGCCCTTTATATAATCTGCAAGAGAGTTTTCAAGAATAGAGCGAAGATTAAACTTAGTCGCTCCGTGAAGATCTATCGAGGCCTCTGGCTTAAAACGCTTCCTTTCGGTTTTTTCCATTACGTATGGCATTCCCTTGTTTGCCAAAAGAATCGACAAGCGCCCGCTTTCTAAGTTTCTCCTGGCCAAACCCTTTCTGCCCAGATTTTTTTTGATAAAACCTTTCTTGCCCAGATTTTTCCTGGAAACAACGAGCCTCTGATCACTATACTCTACTCTAAGCGGCGGTTGAGGCACCATTTTTACAATTCTATTGCTCTCTATCCTCGTGACGAGCCCGCTATATTTATCCCACAAACCATCATCATTTTCTTCCGACGCCATCGCCATTAACTCCTTTCTACTAACACCTCCCAATCAATATTCCATAACCAACATTTCCCAACTAATATTTCCCAACCAACATTTCCCAACTAATACACTCCTACCAGGGCCTCTCTACAAAGCTCCTTAGTGGATTGCCAGAAGCACAAGAGGAAAAGAACCCGGAACTGCAAAGAGCTGGCTGCCGCAATTACGCTCTGACCAATTACTCTAACCGCCCCGCCTCAAAACTCTTTAGCAAGAAGCAACCCACAACTATAGTATATCACAAATTACATTGCCAGTCAATGGGATGCATGAGTCGTGTATGAGCTCATGTGTTTTGAGATGAATCAGGAGACGCGCAAACAAGCACTAGAACACTCGTCAATCCAGTGCCTGTTTGTCATCGCTCGGTTCAGAGCACTTTAAGTTTTGTCTTGTTCTAAAATCGGCAAAACCTGAATAGTTGCAGGATTCGTCGAAATGCCGGAGTTTTGTGGAACTGGCTGGATAGGAACCTGTTGCTGGATAGGAACCTGTTGTTGGGACAGACCAAGATGATCCAGTATTAATTTTAAATCGCTTTCAATGCTAGCAAATCCCCTATCAACCTTGTCCTCCAGCTTATCAACCTTGTCCTCCAGCTTGTTAAATCGGTCATAAATACCCTCTCCCATTGACCCAACTATTTCCAACATATTTGAATTACCTATATGCCCCTCGCTAGGTGGCTCACTATCAAGAAAAACATCGTCCATAGAAATACCGTCCACATTTTCACCTTCGTCTTTACCACCAGTAATCACATCATTACCACAAAGATGATGCGGAGAAAAGCTTTTGCTGACTGGCAATAAAGGACTAGTACTATGACAAGTTGGGGTCGTAGGATCAGACTTTGCTTTACCTGCTACAACATGACCACCAGGCCTCCCATACTGCATCCCAAGGTATGTGGGCTGTTGAGGAGGCAACATACTCTCTATAAAACGAAATGGATGATCATCATAATACGGAATCCCATTGATAATCCTAACACGAGGACGAACAGGCGCCTTGTGATGAACAAATATCTTAGGATGAGCACCTGTTTTAGCGTGCGTATGCGACGGAATATCATGGCGCAAAACATCATGGCGCAAAACATCATCATTTTTTGAATCTCTACTAGACGAGTCACCGAGCAATACTTTATCAGTACTACTCAAACTAAATAATTCACCACTATTTGGAGGAACAACATTCCTTAGAACAGTACCATTACTATCCCTGGAACCTCTGCTCGATGATTCATCTAGTAAAGCTTTATCAGTGCTGTCCATACTAAATGACTTATCACTACCGTCAGGAGCACGTGGAGAGGGCGAAGAAACAAATTTTTCATTCTCCGTCGCACACACTTCCCCAGCCGTTACAATGCAGGCAACCACTCCTGCTACTTTCAAAACTCTATCCATACCACACCTCGTTAGAAAAAAGAACAACTCAATCGATCATCGTATCTCTAATTCTAACAGCGTACAACAAAGAAATCTATCTTGTATGAGCTCAATGTTTTGAGATGAATCAGCTAATAAAAACTTGACAGACATTGTGTTATTTCATATCCTCTAACCGAGTTAGCTTGTATTTTTATTTAATGGGGTAGAGAATTATGGTTAGGAAGGCGTTTTTGGTTGCGACGATAGCAATAGTGCCAGTATGTGCAATGAGTGGTGAATTTCCTCCAACGAAGATGGAACAGAGGACAAATGGTAATGCGCCGAAGGAGATGAAGCAAATGGTCCCCATGATGAGCAACAGAGCAAAAGTAGAGGAAATCTGTTCGATAGGGGGAACGATTAGAGTTATTACTTTGGGAAAAGGAAGAGCAAGGGTGGAATACCCAAATGGAGATACGTATGAAGGGGATTGGAAGAACGGTGTAAAAGAAGGAAAAGGCAAGATGGTGCGCCCAGATAAATTCACGTATGACGGAGATTGGAAGAACGGTGTAAAAGAAGGAAAAGGTAAATATGTATGGATAAATGGAAATACGTATGACGGAGATTGGAAGAATGGAGTAATAGACGGAAAGGGAAAGATGGAGTGGGCAAATGGAGATACGTATGAAGGGGATTGGAAGAACGGTGTAAAAGAAGGAAAAGGCAAGTTTGTATTGGCGAGAGTTGTATATGAAAGAGGTGTACATGAAGGAGGTGTATATGAAGGAGACTTTAAGAATGATGTAATGGAAGGAAAAGGCAAGTTTGTATACGTAAATGGAAATGTATATGAAGGAGATATGAAGAATAATATAAAAGAAGGAATAGGTAAGTTAGTATTTGTAAATGGGGATGTATATGAAGGAGAGTTTAAGAATGATAAAATAGAAGGGAAAGGTAAGTTTGTACAGGTAGGTGGAGATGTATATGAAGGTGGAAATGTATATGAAGGAGAATTCAAGAATGATAAAATAGAAGGGAGAGGAAAGATGATGTACGTAAATGGAAATGTATATGTAGGAGATTGGAAGAAAGGCAAAAGAGAAGGAAGGGGTAAGTTAATTGTGAAGAAGCGGAAAGTACGCGAAGGTGAGTTAGTTTCGAAAGGGGAAGAAATATTCGAAGAAATATTCGAAGAAATATTCGAAGGCTACTTTAGAAATGGTAGTTTCGCGGGGGAAAAATTCAAGGGAATGGAAGAGAACTGAAAAACTAAATTTGAGTCATCGGCCGGGCACTCTTGAAACAGAGGGTTTCTGAGTATTATTCTTTGAAACCTTCTTTATATACAAGAAATATTGTTGTCGCAATGATATCTGAATTGTTATAGTATTGTATATAATAGGTCTTTTATAGCATGTGAGGAAGATCAAGATGAATATGGGATTTAACCCAAACTCCGACGAAAGTATCCCCCTCTATGGAAAAATTTTGTTCAAAGGAATAACAAAACTATTGCTTCGCTCCTAATAACGCGTTATGACTTAGCAGAACCTAATTGGGGTAGCTAACAGGGGTAGAAGCATGAGTTTTCCAGAGTGGGTGAAAAAAATTCAAGGAGCCTCGAACAGTCATCAAGCGCACCAAGGGGCACTACTACAAATATGAAGTCACGCATCCACATATAACCCAAACTCCAAAAGATCGCTCGAGAGGAGGCAAGTTGCCACTGGTATTTCTGGGGGATTCCGGATCGGAAAAATCCACAATCTTTCGTTGATTCGGTACCCCCTCTTTTCCTCTCCTCTCCTCAAAAAAACACTTCCTAACTATCATCATTGAGGTTGGTGATCCGCAAGTGTGTTAACCTGCAGATATTTTAATTCACCATTTTCCCATTCGCCACTGTACGTTGCCCCCTTAGTTGTTATATATCGGCCATTTCCATGCGCCTTACCATTCGCAAGTTGGCCGCAGTACGTAACTTTGTTATCTGGCCCGTCAATGTCGGGCATGACTAGGTTGAAGAGCACGTACTTGCCATTCAGGGGTTGCCTATCTTTTGCATCACAAATTTTACCTCCAATCATAATGATATCTTCGTTCATTGTGCGAATTTTCAGGTTCCCAGTCGAATCATCATTCACCACCGAATCACCATTCACCACCGAATCATCACTATCCACCGAATTACTACTCGATACCGAATCAGTATCCGACACCGGATCATCATTCAATTTCGAATCATTACCCGAAGCAGAAGCATTGCTCACGGCTCCTCCGAATGCTGCTACCGCAACGAGACGCCACAATTTAAATTTCGCATTCATCTTCATTTTCCTCAAAAAATACACTTCATAATATAACACTACCATAATTGAAAAGTTAACGCAACTTATAAAAGAATGTATTGCGCAGACGTTTCACCTCACTTATTCCTCCTCGCGATCACCTTATTTCTGCCATGATTGAGATTGGGATTGAGCTTGATTGGTGTCAGATATTTTAATTCACCGTTCTTGTAGTGAAAATTATATCCCATTTCTCCATCAGGTGTTACATATGAAGCAGATTTGTCCACTTGACCTTCTTTGAGCAGACAGCAGTACTTTCCCGCCGGCCAGTCCTTATCTTTTGACTCGTTAACGAGTAGTATGCACGGGCCATTCAGAAGTTGCCCATCTTTATCGCAAATTTCACCTTTGTGATTAATAAAGGCAGTTTTGCCCAAAGTAAGGAGTTTATTTCTCTTATCCTGGCCCCAGCTCCAGTCAGGAACAAAGTTAAAAGCAGAGTCAGAGTCAGAGTCAGAGTCAGAGTCAGAGTCAGAGTCAGAAGCAGACGCACTGCTCACGGCTCCTCCGAGCGCAGCCACCGCGACGAGACACCACAATTTAAATTTCGCATTCATCTTCATTTTCCTCAAAAAAATACACTTCATAATATAATACTACCATAATTGAAAAGTTAACGCAACTCATTAGTGAAATAAATATAGTTACTGGAGCTTAGGTTGCCCAGTAAATTCACCATTTTCCCATTCGCCACTGTACGTTGCCCCATCAGCTGTTGTATATTGGCCCTTCCCATGCATTTTGCCGCACTCGAGCTCGCCTTCGTAGTTATCCCCGTTATCCCACTTAAATGCGCCTCTTCCATGCATTTTACCATCCCTAAGTAGGCCAAAGTACGTACCTTTGCCCTCTTCTCCGTTAATGTCTGTCATACTTGCGTTATATAGCGCATACGTTCCGTTCAGAGCCTGATTATCTTTTTTATTACAAATTTTATCTCCGATCATAATGGCAGTTTTGTCCATTTCTCGCATTTTCCAGCCACCAATCGACAACATTGAATTAACATCCCACTCTGAAGCATTGCTCACGGCTCCTCCGAGCGCAGCCACCGCAACGAGACACCACAATTTAAATTTCGCATTCATCTTCATTCTCTCCCCAAAAAACACATTCCATAACATAACACTATCATAAATGAAAAGTTAGCGCAACTCATAAAAGAATGTATCGCGCAATAATTCCGCATTATCATCATTTGTTATAAAGTGCACAGTAGGAGTTGCGGGCTTAATTCGGTATTTGGAGGATGTCCACGTCATAGCCCGTGTCACACCATTTTTTAACCTCTGTGTAGTATTTTTTGAATAGCGAATCGAGTTCGCTCAGTTTTTTGAATTCGCCACTTTCAAATATAAATGGATCTACTCCGCAAAACTTAGGTCTAAATTTTTCCATTTTGTATCTTTGTCCCGATATCCTGTCGATTGGTTGACGGCATTGCTGAAGCATCATCTGTATCACGTGATCTTGGTTTTTGACGAGTTTTTTCATAACATATGTATCGGTTGAATATAGATCCCTATGTCTGATTAATTTTATTTCGAGTGCTCGTTCGAGTGCTTTTGCAAGGTGTATATTCATTGATGTATTCCATCTGGCTCCCCAGAAATTCTTGGTCAAATAAACAGAAGCTTCGGCAAATTTTTTTGCTAGGTCCCTGCTGAGAAAATACCATTTGCCACCTTCGAATTTCAGTCCGTCTACGATTTCCCTTGCTTCATTTTTCGAAAAAATGCCAAATAGCACAGCTGTATGGATGTTGTAATGTATTTCGTCTGCTCCTATGTTATTCTTTGAATTAAAAGCTGTGTATAAAACATTTCTGACATCCAAGTCGCTAATAGTAAAACCATGTCTTCCGATGAGCTGAATAATGTTTGTTTGTTTTAAATAATCAATGTGCCCAGCTTCTTGGTATGAGTATTTTATGTATTTGTTGATATCTTCGTTAACAAATAGATAGTTACTGACATGCGAAAAGACTGTATGGGAGGCGTCGTGAAGCAGTGAGGCGACCTGCTCTTTTATCCCGGCTTCCGCTTTTTTCACAATCGCCAAAACTCCAATACAATGTTCAAAGCGACTGAACCTTGGCAATCTAGGCCCAAAATATCTTGGAGGCCCAGATTGATCGACTTCTTTCAGTCTTTCCATGATTGGTGATTTAACAACTTCGATGACGATTGGTGATGGATCAGCTATAATTTCCCCCCATATTGTTTCAAGATCACGGTCGTGTTTTTTGACGCCCATTATAAACTGCGATACAAACAGGAACAGCAAAAGCAATAGGACGAGACCACCCAGAATCCATGCTCTGCCACTCCTGTCATCTTTTTTGGTCAACACAGAATTGCCTCTGCAAAATACACTGTACTTTGTTTGTAACTATAAACCAATTCTTCATTATGTGGAAGAATTTTTATATTGCCAGTTTTATTGTTTAGTGGCAATAAAACGGATCTTCGCACATCACTCGCGCTTATTAAGTGTTTTTCTTATGATATGGCATGTCAAGCAGCGGCTCCATGCGTTAGGATTTCGATATCTTTTTTATAAATTTCACTCCCGATGGCACCAACGTTGAGTTAATTACAGACCCCGGCTCTCGCTCCAGTGCCAAATTGTTTCCTACGATGGTTCAATATCCAAATTCCCTTGACACAGTTTTTGGAGCCTTTGCTTCGAACGATCGCTCTTATTATCCCACCACCACCTTTTATGATCTGAAATTTCTTATTGGCCGCCATTACAGTGAAATTGCCTCCGAGATC
>JAIROR010000037.1 GCA_031257415.1 Holosporales bacterium
AACGCGTTTATTCAAAATTTAGTTCAGGACTGCGTGCGTGTATATATTTAATCCACGAAGGATTGCCGGCAATAAAAGATTGCGGATTTTGCCGGCCTGTTCCTGCTTCGATTTTTAAAGGGGGTTATTTGGAAGAAAGTTGACTGGAGGCAGTCCCTGGATCGCTTTCAGAGAATTGTCGCCTGATTCCAGGACGCATATACCAAAAGATTGCCCGAGAGAAGGCGGGTTGCTGTGTGGATTTCGGGTCGGAAAAATCCACAATCTTTCGTTGATTTGGTATTTTGTTGGGACATTCGTTTTTTCCTTGCAGCTGTCGTCGCCTGTGTGATAGCCTGGTGTGTGGAACAGGGCACGTGTATAGTTCCCGGTAGGTGCTTTGCCAGAAGAACAGCTTCTGCCTGAATTATTTTGTTGGGACATTCGTTTTTTTCCCTTGCAGCTGTCGTCGCCTGTGTGATAGCCTGGTGTGTGGAACAGGGCGCGTGTGCGCATGCCTTCTCAAGAGCTTTCCTTGGCCAGGGTGGTTATCTTGTTTTTTAGGGCTTCCTGATGTTTTTTGAGGCGCGTGTCCGAGTCTTCGCCTGATTTGATGAAAACGAAGACGTCGCCACTGTCGGAGACATTGATTGTGATTTTGTATTTGCACGATACAGTGCTGTCGAAGTCATGGATATACGCTTCGTCGGTTTTTATAATGCCGGTTTCCTTATTGGCATATGCAATGCTCAGCCCCGACAGGACCTGCAATGACGCCTGCCACATCCTATCTTTTTTTGACAGTGGATTCTTGACATCCTGAACGATCTTCAGGGCCTTCTCCCTTCCAGATTGACAAGAAGCCGGTATAGCATTCAGACTATCTGATTTTATGCTTGAAGTCTCTTTCTTGCCCCCGAAGAGGGTGATGCCTTCGCCAAAGATAGAGCCCAGTTCCTCTTGTTGCACGTCTTTGTAGTCCTTTGGCGCTTTCGCCTTATACACACGGGCGCTGCCAGAGCAGACGTGCACACAGGCCAGCAGCAAGAAAACAGCAAAATATGAAGGTCTATTCTTTTTCATCGTCAACGGGGTGTGGATAAACAACTCGAACCAAGTACGTTCTCTAGATTATACTTCATATGATTACCCCCTTCAACTTTTTTATGTTCAAATAGGAGAAAATGAAAATGATTACTATAGTAACAAAACCAACTGAAAGTGTATTGAATATACAATTTCTGAAATCTCATCTTAGGATTGAGCACGATCACGAGGACGAATACCTCAAAATACTGATAGATACTGCGACCGAGATATTGGAAAAGAAAATTTGTATTTCAATTATAAAAAAGAAATATAAATATTCTGGCCCTCCAACAAAAGAATTGCCATTCCAACCAGTGATTGAAATATGTGATCAAACTGAAAACGAAACATATTTTTACGCGGGAATTGCGGATTCGAGCGCGAACGTGCCAGCCGATATCATGTATGCCGTCCTTCAGATAGCCAAGAATATGTACGAATGCAACGATGAAAATATTTTGGAGTCAATGTATGTAAAGCACATTATCAATAGCTATAGAAAAATGACAATATGTTTATAGGAGATATAATAATGACCAAAATTTCAGATTTAAATCAGAAGATCACACTGATGAAATACAATGAAGAAAGCGAGTTCTCTGAAAAGACACTGTCGCGTCCCAAGTTTGTTCCGGTCGTGACAGCCCGGGCCTCTCTTTCTCTGCTTCCCAGAATCAATTCCCAAACCGAAAAATGTAATGAGTTTCAAATTACATTTAAAAATATGAATTTCAATAATCATATATCGGCAATAGAGTGGGCCAACAAGATTTTGCTTATCAAGAAATATATTGGCCGGGATGAGAAGTATGTGAACGTTATAGCGAGAGAGTAAGAGCAGCATGGCTCTGGAACGGCGCCTTCTGCGCTACCCATGAGCAGCAAAAAACCGCCGGGTGGCCCTTATTCAATGGGGCCACCCACGCACATGTTGCTCCACAGAAATGCATGTGCGGATGCTATACTCGCCCATTACGAAAAAGCTGCAGAACTTCCGCCACTTTTTAAAAGCTACGGAAACTCCGCCACTTCTTCATCTGTGCCCACGCAAACTGGAAGAGAGGGCGCAAACTTTTCACATCAACTCCTACATCTAACTATTCAAGACCTGTATCAACTCAGACATGAATATCTTTACTACTTCTTTCTCTTTTGGCAATGGCTCTTTAGGATATTCACAGAGTTCGTCCCATAGCTTATAAAGTTCTTCGAGTGACTTACGTTTTTCTTCTGGAGGGGGCACATCGGCAAAGTAATTCTTTATTTCTTCTTCCAGTACGTCGCATTTCGCCATCAACTTTGTTTTCTCTGTATGCGTACAATCGGGAGTATCAAACGTGTAACTTCCATTCAACTTCTCAAACACTTTCTCCTCTAAATCTTCAGTAGCAATACTAATGCCCAAAGCACTACATATACCCTCACAGAAAGCTATTTGTAATTGTGATTCTTCAGACTGTAATTGTGATTCTTCAGATTGTAATTGTGATTCTTCAGATTGTAATTGTAATTCTTCAGATTGTAATTGTAATCGTAATTCTTCAGATTGTAATTGTAATTGTAATTCTTCAAATTGTAATTCTTCAGACTGTAATTGTGATTCTTCTTCTCATTCTACGAATCTACCAATAAATCCTAATGCATCTCCAAAAGACACAACCCTCGGCGCTTCCTCCTTTAAAAATTCTTTATTTTTTCCACCGAATTTACCAGCAAGCTCAAGCTTTGCACAAAGCGTTTGCGCTTCCTGCCGTATCTTTTGTTGTTGCTCAGCAGACAGCGGTATCTCCTGTTGCTGCCAATCTTTAACAAGGGCTCTGCTGCTGGAGCTAGCTTCCTCAGACATTGCCTGGCAACATGGGACAGCTCCACATGCCAATAACACAACCGCTCCGCGTGTCAATAATCCAGCAATTAATTCCTTTTTCATAACTCGCCTCTAATAAAACAAACATATATTCAGTATACCACTTATTTGCCCAAGGACAAATATTATCATTTTGATTTATCCCTGGAATAAGCATCATAATTCACGGCTCCCCCTTTTTATGGCTAGCAAGCGTGGAAATCGCCTCATCTAACTTCGCAAGGCACTAGGCGCTTTATAGGAATCAATATTGTTTTGTTCAAGTTCTAGGGACTCCTGATTTGTCTCAAAATACATGAACTTGCAAAGTGAAAAATCAAACGGCTACCTTCGTATTTGTTGTATAATGACCTATGTGTGTTTGTTTGTGTATCATTACTAGATGGCTTTTAAGATAGATGAATCGGTTTTTGATAAGCTTGCAGAGATACTTAAGAGGCATAATTTAACTGAGATCGAATACAGATACGGCGATACGTATATAAAAATATCAGTGAACAAGGAGTCGCCTGCGCACATTGTCCATGCCCCACAATCTCCAGTTGTTCCAGTAGCCGCACCACAACAAGCTATTGCGACGGAGCCTGCCTCGATTGTCGCTCTCAACAATCTTCCAAATAATGAGATTTCTGTCAAATCACCGATGGTAGGCGTTTGCTACCTCGCTCCTGAGCCAGGATCTCCTAATTTTGCCAAGGTGGGGGATTCTGTCGTTGAAGGCCAGCCTCTATTCATAATAGAATCAATGAAGGTAATGAACTTGATCAAATCGCCAAATTCAGGAATAATAATGAGAATAGAAGTAGCGAATGGAAATCCCGTTGAGTATGGGCAGGTGATTATGATTATAGAGCCGCTGTAAATTATATGTTCAAGAAAATACTAATAGCCAATAGGGGAGACATAGCGGTTCGCATTTTGAGGGCGTGCAAAGAACTTGGAATAAGTACTGTTGCCGTCCATTCTGAGTGCGATTCAAATTTAATGAATGTCCGTCTTGCCGATGAAAGCGTCTGTATTGGCCCGAACAGATCCATAGATAGTTACCTGAATATAAGCTCAATACTGAGTGCTGCTGAGCTAACAGGAACCGAAGCAATTCATCCAGGAGTTGGCTTTCTCTCTGAAAACGAGAAATTTGCAAGAATGGTTGCTGAGCACAATATGAAGTTTATAGGGCCGCGCCCAGAACACATCTCGATGATGGGGGACAAGATAGCTGCCAAAAGGACGATGAAAAAACTGGGAATTCCGGTTGTTACAGGATCCGAGGGGGAGATTCAGTCTGTTGAGGAAGCAATTAGTATTGCCGAAATTACTGGGTATCCGGTTATTTTTAAGGCGTCCAGCGGAGGTGGGGGCAAGGGAATGAAAATTGCCAATAACAGTGGAGAAGTTGCCAATGCTCTCAAAATGGCCAAAGCAGAGGCCAAGGCTAATTTCGGAAGCAACAGCGTGTATATGGAGAGATACCTGGCGCATCCCAAACACATAGAAGTACAGATAATCGCAGACAATTATGGAAATGTTGTGCACCTTGGAGAGAGAGACTGCTCCATTCAGAGGAATCATCAGAAGTTGTTGGAAGAGTCGCCATCAAGCGTAATTTCAAATGATGAAAGAAACAAGATAGGAGAAATCGTAACAAAAGCAGTTGGAGAGATAGGTTATATTGGAGTTGGGACTCTCGAATTTTTATACGAAAATGGCGAGTTCTTCTTTATGGAAATGAATACCAGAATCCAGGTCGAGCATCCAATAACGGAAATGGTGACTGGCGTTGATATCGTTCGCGAACAGATCAAAATTGCTGCTGGAGAGAAACTTTCCTTTTCGCAGGAGGATATCAAGGTTACCGGGCACGCCATGGAATTTAGGATAAATGCAGAGGATCCGAAGACTTTCACTCCGTCTCCGGGGAATATTGATGAGCTACATTTCCCAGGGGGTAACGGAGTCCGTGTGGATTCCCATATATACAGAAACTACACGATCCCGCCATACTACGACAGCCTGATAGCCAAGATTATAGCATATGGAAAGGACAGGGCAGAATGCATAGCGAAAGGCAGAAGAGCCCTTTCCGAACTGGTTATCGATGGTATCTCGACAACAACAGATCTCCACAAGAAACTCCTTGAAAATAGCGATATAATCAAAGGAGAATACGATATACATTGGTTGATGGATAATTTGGAAAATATATAGACGTCGCAATACTGGGGGTGTTTTTTCGAAAATAACACCTGAATCGATTTCATGAGATTATTGTTTCTTTTTTACAATCTTTCAAAAATCTCTCCAACCTTAACCATTTATTAACTCCTTTATGAGATACTAATAAGTACGTTGGGTGGCGGGGGCGACTTAATCTTTTACGGTAAGGTGATGTTTACTGCGCTCAGATATACTCTTCTA
>JAIROR010000067.1 GCA_031257415.1 Holosporales bacterium
CATATGTATTTCCATTTCCCCATGCATACTTACCTTTTCCTTCTCTTATCTTGCTGCCTCTTTCTCTCTTCACATTCCCTCTATAATCACCATTATCATAGAGTAATACCTCTATTTCGCTTTCATCTATATCTTGCTCATAGACGATTCCGTTATGTGTCTTTCTTTTTTTTCCTGTCCTTCCTTCTTCTAATACTGCATTTCCTTCATGAAACTGCCCTTCAAACACTGCTCCATTTGGCAATATTATCATCCCATTTCCTTCTGCTACCCCCTTCTTAAACTCTCCCTCATAGACTTCTCCATCTGCCCATGTATGCTTACCGCGTCCTTCCATTAGTCCATCCTTAAAGTCTCCTTCATATATTCCCATTTACACATATATACTTACCATGTCCTTCTTTCGCTCCTTTCTTATAATCTCCTTCATATATATCTCCATTTGCCCATATATACTTACCATGCCCTTCTTTTACATCTTTCTTCCAATCTCCTTCATATGTATTTCCATTTGCGTATACCATTTTCCCATGCCCTTCCATTAGTCCATCCTTCCAATCTCCTTCATATATATCTCCATTTGCATATATCACCTTTCCTCTTCCTTCTCTTACATCATTTTTCCAGTCTCCTTCATATATTCTTCCATCCTTGTATATTATCTTTCCTTTTCCGTTTCTTTTACCGCTACTATTGAACTCTCCTTCATATACTCCATAGTTATACTCTTTTCTCCCTTTATTGTTCTGGCAATCCTTGAGAGTATCGTCTTTCGAATTACTGCTTGCGTGCGCTGGCACTGCATCATCGCTCGCTTTCCTTATCACCAGTGGAAAAAGTACATTATCTTTTACTTTCGCCATCACCCCTGGAGCTGGAAGAGACACGTAATCGCTTGCTCCCATCGCCCCCGAAGCTGGGAGAGGCACGTAATCATTTTGAACCATGGCGCATGCTGGCACTATTGCCACTGTTGTAACCAAAAACATTTTCCTAATCATAATTCCCATTCACCAAATAAAAATACAATCTAACTAAACTAATGATACGATATAATGCAACGCCTGTCAAATTTTTGTTAGCTGATTTGCAAAAAAACGCTTTGATTCTTGTTAAGATTCCTTGCGGGAGCTGAATATCGGCGCTGAATATCGGCCATGGCATGAATGATCCACTGCTACAAACAGTTGTTCCGCGGTGGCAAGTGGCTTTATAATCAGAACATGCTTATATGATAGATTGAAGGATGGGTAATGCTGCAAAGCATGCGAATATGGGGAGGAGAAAGGTTAAAGGGAGAAGTCAGCATAAGCGGGGCCAAAAATCTTGCTCTTCCGGCTCTTGCCGCCGGTCTGCTGACTGAAGACGACGTCATTTTGAAAAACGTTCCGAATCTTGCTGATGTGCAGTCAATGGGCAATCTGCTCTCCCACATTGGCACGGACATCAGTATCGCGGGTAGTGCATACTCCATGAGCACGAAGGATATAAGGGTCTTCGAAGCACCCTATGATTTTGTGCGAAAGATGAGGGCCTCAATACTTGTTCTCGGTCCTCTTGTTGGGCGCTTCGGAAAGGCAAGAGTTTCTCTTCCCGGAGGATGCGCTATTGGAGCAAGAGGAGTTGATCTGCATATTAGGTCCCTGGAGCATCTCGGGGCTAATGTATCTGTGGATAACGGATATATTAATGCCGATGCTCCAAATGGACTTCATGGCGGAGATATAATATTTCCGACAGTAACCGTCACGGGAACAGAAAACATAATGGCTGCCGCTTGCTTTGCCAAGGGGACGACTAGATTGATAAATGCAGCTATAGAACCCGAAGTCGTTGCTTTTGCGGATCTTTTGAGCAAGATGGGAGCCAATATAAGCGACTCTGGAACTCCTATTATAACTATAGAGGGGGTTGAAAGATTGCATGGCTGCGAATTCACAATAATCCCTGATAGGATCGAAGCGGGAACATATGCAATAGCAGCAGCAATCACAGGAGGAGATATTACTATCCGCGGAGGAGAATATGATCATATCTCTGCTTTGCTCAATTTTCTGAGAATGGCTGATATATCAGTTGAGGTTTCCCAAGATGGTATTCGCGTGAGCAGGGACAAAGACGTTCCAATAAAAGGAGTGGATGTGCAAACGGCGCCGTATCCTGGACTTGCAACTGATCTACAAGCTCAATTTATGGCTCTTATGACACTGTGCCAGGGATCTTCTTCAATAACAGAGAACATCTTCGAGAATAGATTCATGCATGTTCAGGAACTCTGCAGGATGGGGGCCAATATAACTGTGCACGGGAAAACGGCCATCATAACGGGAGTCTCAAAATTGACTGGAGCCAACGTAATGGCCACAGATTTGCGGGCATCAGTCTCATTGGTCTTGGCCGGTCTAGCAGCCGGTGGCGAAACTGTGGTGAACAGATTGTATCACCTCGATCGCGGGTACGAAAACCTTGACCAGAAACTGACCAACTGCGGAGCTATTATAGAGCGCATTATAATATGAAAATGCCATATATACCAAAGCAACGAAAGACTGCGGATTTTCCCGATCCGAAATCCCCAGAAATATCTCTGGCAACCTGTGCCTCCTCTCGGGCAATCTTTTGGCGCTTGGGCATAAAAAATGTCATGTAAAAAACAACCTCTCTCAGCAATCATTATGGGAGCGAACTGACGATCTGAGACTGTTGAATAATGCTCTGCATCGGTTGTTTTGCGAAGCCCCTATTCTGTTGAATAATCTCTTTTACTGTAACAAAATGTATTGTGAAAAATATTTGCCGCTCAAAAATTGACAAATACGCTCGCAATCGGCCCCATTCAACAGCCTCGATCTGTGGGCTTTGAAGGCACATACGTTTTCCCATTTTGCAATGGGAGCATGAAAGAAAATGACATTTTGCGACCCTTGGCTCTGTTTTACCTTTCGTGTTTTTTATATTTCTGCTATTGTAATATGAGTTATTTGCAAAATTCTGCATATGGCAAAATTTTGAGTCTCGATATTGTGAGTTTAGGGTCATTATGAATTTTAACTTCCTGAATTTTTCTGAAACCAAAATCTTGTTTGAAGCGTTGCGGAAGAGTCACATAAAAGCAATGTTCGTTGGCGGGTGTGTTAGGGACGCAATTCTTGGAATCGAAACCACAGATTATGATGTTGCCGTTAATGCCAATATAGACCACCTAACCGACACCCTCAGGGAAAATGGTATTTTGTATACTGATAAATGGATAAGGTACAACGCACTGCAGGCGATAATCAATGACGTTCGATTTGATATTGTGGCCCTGAGAAGGGATGTTGAATGCACCGGCAGGGATTGCAAAGTTGTTGGAGTTTCAAGTTTCGAGGAAGATGCCTTGAGGAGAGACTTCACGATGAATGCTCTGTATCTGTCTGAAAATCAAGAAATCTTCGATTATTGCGGTGGCTTCGAAGATTTAAAAAACAAGAGGGTCACGTTTATAGGAGATCCGATAGAAAGAATAAAAGAGGACAATATCCGGATTTTGAGATACTACAGATTTTGCAAGAGAATTAAGGACTATAGAGCTGTATATTCAAGAGTTATGAAAGAAAGTGCTCATCTTGTTGTCCACATATCAAGGGCAAGACTGCCAAAGGAATTGTTTGAAATTATTGATGATCATAAAATTGTAAATCTAATGTATGAAGATAATGTATTGCAGAATTTGTCGAATGATTGTGTTAATATTAAAATATTTAATAGACTGGAAAATGTTGAATGTTCGTTACTTGCCAAACTATATTCTTTATTCTCATACAACACTTTGCTGTCGAACTTTGGTTTTAGTCGCGATATCAAGAAAAGCCTAGTTCTTCTAAATAAATTGACAAAGGAACAAAATCAAACGAGCCTAGAAGAGTATAGCAAACAAATCGTTCGCGATATTAAAGCCTTGAAATATGCAAAATACAGAATCCCAATAACATAACAAAACCCGTCGAATAATGCCGATTGCAGATATATTTATCTGTATGGTAAAAAAGATTATTCGGCAAAATAATAGCTTTGCGGAATGGCCTGTGCGAAGTATTATTCAGTCTTTTAAACAGCAGAACCCTGGGCCCCCGCGGAAGACCCAGGATCCTTTTTCTAGGAATGTATTATTATTGGCTTTTTATTCTTCTCCTCCATTCTCACCTTCTGGTTCTTTTTCCCCTTCTTCTTCCACTGGTTCTTCTTTCGCTTCTTCTTCCACTGGTTCTTCTTTCGTTTCTTCTTCCACTGGTTCTTTTTTCGCTCCTTCTTCCGCCTCCCCTTCTCCAGATTCCGTTCCAGAAGTTATCGAATTTGTTTTATCCTTCTCTTTCTCCTGCTCCCTTGGGCCACCTGCCCCCTCCTCTTTTCGTTCTTCGGTTTCCATAGTTGGACTTTCTATCTCTGTTGGGTTGTTCCCTGATCCCCCGTTTGATTTTCCAGCTTCCGTAATTGATCCGTTTGGATCCTTTCCTAAGTCTATTTTCTCTAAACCAGTTACTGTCGCCTCTATTTTATTTGCCATATTAATAAAATTCACTAGATTATTCTTTATCTCTTTGTCAAGTATATTAGCCTCCGTCCTTGTAATGGCAATATCTGTCTCAGTTTTCTTGACATCATCCCCCACCTTTTTAACCTCTTCCTTGAGCTTATCGTCTTCTTTGACTACTTCGTTATTGTTCAGCTTTTCAATTTTCTTGGCATTATTTTTAACTTTCCCCTCTATATCAGAAATTTTCTCACTAGTTTCTTCCACTCTCTTTGCCAAAGCCTCTGCGCTTTTTTCTACGTTCTCCGAGCGATCAGACAGAGAATCCAGGGTGCTTGAGCCTTGTTTCCCATCGACACCCGCCTCTTCTTGAACAGCGCTTCCCTCTGTTTTATCGTCGGGAATTCTGCCTATCTGGTCCTCTGCGATATTTGGATCTTCTTCATAGCCTCCTGCCCCTGCGCCGCCTTTGCGTCCCGCAAGGTTCGCAAGAGCTCCGGTTCCCAGGGTATTTTCGGCTGCCCTGTGACCTGGAGAGCCCCCATTTCTGCTATTTCCGAAATCCGCTCTGAAATCCGCTGTTCGTCCGGCTGCGGCCCCCCTGGCTCCCAAAACATCCTCTGCCTCGGCTGACCTACCAGCACGACCTATAGAGCCTCCTCTTCTGCCCACTCCGATATCAGGATCGTCTTTTGCTCGTCTTCCTCCAAACGTTGCATATCCTGCGCCATTGCCCCGAGCTTCGCCACCTCGATGGTTTCCTTGGAACTCAGCGCCCTCTGAGTATTTCCCAGGGACATATCCTGGGTCACCATCATTCAAGATTCGGCTACCTTCTTGGAACCCAAGAGCGCCAGCGCCCGGCCGCTCCGGTCCATATACTGGGCCAATTTCATGCAAAAGCCTTCCTTCTGATTGTTCACTAGGATTGTCAAAAGGCTTATCCATGTGTTCCTCTGGA
>JAIROR010000090.1 GCA_031257415.1 Holosporales bacterium
CCGTGTCAATAGAAAAGATGGGACAAAAATCATCTTTTTTTCACAGAGCGACCTACGCGTTAGCTCAGTGCCGTTCGGAACCACATACTCACAGGCATCTCCATGTTCCGTCTGGAGCTATCCGTTCGGTCCTACCCGGCGTTCACCCCGAGGGCCTATCGACTAGTTTAACTTATTTTTTTGGACATGTCAATAGGGATAATGAAAAAAGATGGGACAAAAAGTTATTTAATCAGATTTTTTTTCGATCTCGCAACAACCTGAGCATTTTGGAGGCTGCCTCGCTCTCGGCCACCTTCTTGGACTGGCCCATGCCGATAGTTTCCATATCAAGAGCCGTGAGTTTTATTACAAACGTTGGACAGTGGGCGTCCCCGCTCTTGGAAATTACTGTATATTCGGGCACCTGCTTATTAATCTTTTGGGTCATCTCCTGAAGCTCTGTTTTCGGATTGTCGAAATCCTGCTGCAAAAGCTTGTCTTTCCAAAAAGCCAACACCCTTTCATTTGCGATTTCGAAATTGCTATCGAGAAAAATGGCCCCTATAAGGGCCTCCATCGCATCAGCCATGACTGATTCGTTGCTGCTCAATACGGCGTCGTTGGAAGTTTTCAGGCATTTGTGCATTCCAATGGAAATTGCTATTTCAGAGCATGTCTTCGCGCTCACAAGAGAAGCCAACTTGCATGCCATTATTCCTTCGTTTTGATTGCTTTTCTCGTTGCTATACAAGGATTTTGAAATCACAAGGCCAAGGACCCTATCGCCCAGAAACTCCAACTTCTCAAAATCGGGAACATTCGAGCTCGAGTGCGCCCTCAAGCTGGAATGCGTCAATGCGCCCTTTAAAAGTTTTTTGTTCTTAAAAACATATCCTATGTTTACTTCCATCGTCATTTGTAGTACACTAGTTAGAGTAGTTATTATTCCTTTGTTAAGGCGTGATCCTTGTTATTGATTTTAGTCATCAGTTGTTGAATGAGTCAAGGAGTAAAATAAGAAAAGTATGAATAGCGATTATTATTCTGTGTTGGGGGTTTCGAAGAATTCTTCTCAAGAAGAGATTAAAAAAGCTTATAAAAAGCTTGCGATAAAGTATCATCCAGATAAAAACCCTGGTAATAAGGAAGCAGAGGAAAAATTCAAAGAGGCGACTGCTGCCTATGATGTTTTGAAGGATCCCCAGAAAAGGGCTGAATACGATAGATATGGTTCCGGCGCATCTGGATATCAACAGAGCAGCGGCAGTGGCGGCCAAAGCGGTTATTCGCATGAAAGTTTTGGTTTTGCAGAAGAATTCGATATTGCGGGAATTTTCGAACGAATGTTCAGGGATTCGTCGCCGTTTAGTACCTCGGGCCCCCAACGCGGGCAAGACCTTCAGTATAGCCTGGAAATTTCTCTTGAGGAGGCTTTCAGGGGCACCAAGGCAAATCTGAAATTTCGAACTCTTGTGCTGTGTGATAATTGCAACGGTTTTGGTTCGGAAGGGGGCTGCAAGCCTACGGTCTGCCCCGCCTGCAGTGGGCGTGGTAGTGTTCGCTCGCAGCATGGTTTTATAACGATAGACAGAGTTTGCGACACATGCCACGGAGAGGGCAAAATTATCTCCAATCCATGCAGGAAATGCTCTGGAAGTGGCCGCGCCAGAGGAGAAAAAAATCTTGAAATTGATATACCGCCTGGAGTTGACACAGGAAGCAAGGTTAGGGCCACCGGGAAAGGAGAGGCTGGGTTCAAGGGAGGTTCCGCTGGGGATCTCTATGTATTAATTACAGTCAAATCTAATGGTCTTTTTAGGAGATCAGGAAATGATCTATACGTGAGCGCCCCAATAAGCATGTTTAAGGCAGCGATAGGATGCGAAATCAGCGTCCCCTCCATTGATGGAGTTATGCAGGCCGTGAAAATCCCGAGCGGCACCCAGAGCGGAAGCCAATTCAGAGTTCGCTCGAAGGGTATGCCAATCTTGAACTCAAGAGGCAGGGGGGATATGATTGTCGAAGTTCCCGTCGAAACTCCCGTATCTCTTTCAAAGAGGCAGATAGAGCTCCTCGAAGAATTCGAAAAAGAAACCGATAATAAGGCAAACAATCCAAATGCCTTTGCTTTTTGGGAAAGAATGAAAAGAATATTCGAGTAATCATTCCTTTGGGAAACCGAAAATAACGCTGGATTGATTTCGGGAGACTATTGTTTTCCTTTGGTTTTGGCCACTTCCTTAGCGATCTCTTGACAAACCTCAGCAGTGAAATTTGGTATCAGTCTAGAATATTTTGATATGCGACTTGATATTACAAGACCAGATGTATCCAAAACTATCCAAAACTATCCAAAACTATCCAAGGGAGGCCGCGTCTTTTCTCAAACGAAATAAGCTGCGGCAACATAATTTTTTGGCGGGGCTGTTGTTTTTGGAAAGGGTCCATTGTTTAGTGGGCTCATTTTTAGAGAGCGCAAAAAGGATTGTGAAATTATTGCGAAGTGCTCGTTAATAATTTACCAACTATTGCCAAGTATTCCGGCAATAATGAAGGAATTCCTGGCAAAATCGGATATGTTGCTTTCACGACACATGCTACTCAAATCCGCTAATTATTTTATACAATTCCAATAAAATGTTTGCCGGCATCGCATTTTGTTGCTAGACTTTACTGTAGAGAGTTACTTGTTTTATCAAAGAAAGGATCAGAGTCATGGATATGAGGTTATTGGGATTACTAGTGGGGGCGACGGCGTTATTGGCATCTTGTTCTCGCGTTTGCGATGTTGAGAAGGGTGGCGGTGAGAGCGAGGCAGGGATAGTTCCTGGTTCAGCAGAGGATTTTGCCGCCAACGTTCCGAATAAGGTTTATTTTGAGTTCGATAGCTCGAGAGTTACGAGTTCTGCTAGCAAGCGCGTTGAGTCGCAGGCTGCGTGGCTCAAGACGTACCCTGCCACGAGTGTTAGCGTTGAAGGGCACACGGACATCCGCGGGACTGCCGAATACAATCTTGCTCTTGGAACAGCGAGGGCGAATTCGACGGCCAAGGCATTGCGGAAGCACGGCGTTGAGGAGAGCAGAATTACTGTTACCTCCTATGGCAAGGAGAGAGTTGCGGATGAGGGGACGTCGGAGGAGGCTCATGCCAGGAACCGTCGCACGGAAACGATCGTCAGTCACTAGTTCTCTGGCTTAGGGAATGGAAAAGTTCGAAACCGCCTTTGATGGTTCTTCATGGGCGGTTTTGGAGTGTCCGGGTCGTATATGCGGAGGCCGCCGTCTGTTCAGATAGATTCCAGGTTGGTTACAAACGGGGATGTGTTTGTTGCCATTGCGTGTCCGGACATAGCAAGACATATAGCGGAGGCCATCGATAATGGCGCCTCTGTTGTTGTTGTCCCGAAGGGTTATAGCGAGACGAAGGATAGTAGGTTTTTATATGCCGACGATGAGAGGCTTATCGCCTCCAAGTTGTCTGCTGCCTTTTATTGCGAATCTCCAAGTAATTGCGCAGCTGTAACCGGGACTAGTGGCAAAAGTTCTGTTGTTCATTTCTTTTCTCAGTTGTTTTACCTGAATGGGATTGATTGTGCCAGCATCGGAACGAATGGGTTATTCGTGAATGGGGTATCCGAAAAAGGATTTCACACGAGCGGTCTCACGACGCCTAGTTGCTTGGATTTGCATAAAATGTTGGCCTTTCTGAAAAGAGAAAAAGGAATCGATTACCTGGCGTTTGAAGCCTCCAGTCATGCCATACATCAAAAAAGACTTCACAGCGTTAAACTCAAGGTTGCGGCATTAACCAATCTGGCCTCGGATCACATTGATTACCACCTAACAAGAGGCGAATATTTCAGAGTCAAACAGAAGTTATTCTCAGAGATCGGAGCCGAAGTATCGGTATTCTCAAAGGATGACGGGGATGTCTATAACAGCCTCATGTCCCTACCACATAAAAAAATTATTACTTTTGGCTTTGATAAATCAAACGATATTGTTGCTTCGAATATAAGAGAACTTCCCGACAAAGTGTGTTTTGATTTATCAATAAATGAGGCTACTTTCAAAGATATTTGCATGCATTTATTTGGGAAATTCCAGGTGGCAAATGTATTATGCAGCATAGCAATGGCCATTGCCGCTGGTTCTTCCGTTGAATCGATGATAGTCAAAGTTCTTCCCAGAATCAGGCAGCTTGATGGCAGAATGGAGCATATATGCAAGCACAGAGGGGGGGATGTTTATGTTGACTATGCTCACACGGCGGAAGCCTTCCGCAGTTGCCTGGCATCATTCAGGAATATCTGCAAAGGCCGGTTGATATCAGTTTTCGGATGTGGAGGCGACAGAGACAATAGCAAAAGAAAGATTATTGGAGAAATAGCCGGAGAATTATCAGATATCAATATCGTCACCGACGACAACCCGCGCACAGAAGACCCCGCTTCAATTCGTCTTGAGATCGCTCGAAACTGCAAGAACGTCGTCGACATTGGCCCCAGAAAAGACGCTATTGAATACGCCCTAGACATAATGCAAAAAAATGACTTCGTAATCATAATAGGAAAAGGGCATGAAACAAAACAAATATACCAAAATACTACATTGCCGCACAACGACAAGGAAGCCGTTTTGTCTATATTGTCTAATCTAGAAATCCCAAATTAAAAATAGATTCTTTCGAAGTCGTCGGAATCAA
>JAIROR010000098.1 GCA_031257415.1 Holosporales bacterium
CTTGAACTCGTGAATATCGAGAGCTTCAAGAGTTACTCCCAGTTCATCATGAAAACGTTCGCCAAGACCATTAAGCTTTCCAACTTCACTTAGGTTACCAGTTGCATTTGAATTGGCCAATTCATCAATGAATTCATCCAGATCTGTCGCCCCCTCAGTGCGACGCTGGATTCCAAGTGCAGCGAAGGCTCCGACGATATATTTCGCTTCGCTCTCGAGCACTCTCTCAGTAAAATTGGCGTCCACTTTTCCTATGCGCGGGTCGGGCCCCGTCGTTCTATACCCAGCAAAAGTATCCAACGATCGCATCGAAGCCTCCGACGACAACATACCCACCAGAGCCACAAGCCCAGCAGCAATCAAATTTTTTCCCCTCACAAAAACAAGCGCCTCCACCGCGCATACAAAGAATTTTATTTCCCCAAGCCAATTATAATTAAATCACAAAATTCTTAAAAAATTATTAATTTTTTCGACAAAGAGACATAAAATTGTCGATGATGCGCGAGAGGAAGGATTTTCGCGGATTTGGGCGAAATCCAGAGCAAAGTTAACATGCAGAATGTTTTGTACAAAGTGCGTGGTGGGCTAATCCATTAAGAGACGCGCCACGCACGATGTGATATAAAATGCCTGGGGATTATATCTTCATTTCTTCATTTTTATCCGTATACTTTCTTTCCATTTTATATATTTCATACGAATGAAAACCAATAATTACTATACAACAGCGGACATTATAACATATATCCCCAATCTGGAACAATAGAATTTCGACTGCTATTCTTCCACTGCGATTTTAACGAAATTCTTTTTGCCGACAGATAATACGCATGACGCCGTAATTCTATACTTTATCGAATCCACAATGGAACCATCAACCTTGACGCCGCGCCCCTCAATAAGCTTTCTGCTCATGCTCATGCTCGGAGCAAGGCCAGTTTCAAAAACCGCTCTGTCCAACTGCACGCTTGATTGGAACCTAAACTCTTCTATATCGTACGGCTGATTTTCGGAACCATTTCCAAATAAATTATTGACTGTGGCTTTTATTGACGCTATGCAGTCTTTTCCATGTACGAAAGACGTTATATTGTCAGCTAACTTGATTTTGGCCTCGTTTATAGATGGAGTTCCAATCATTGCCCCATAGCTATCTATTTCTGATAGTTCAATATCCGTGAATAGTTTAAGGAGCTTGCAAACGTCTCTATCATCAACATTTCGAAAATATTGCCAAAAATCAAATGGACTCGTCATTTCTTCATCAAGCCAAACGGTTCCACTTTCGGTCTTTCCCATCTTGGCGCCAGTTGAAGTGGTTAAAAGATTCAGGGTCATTCCATACGCTTCCTTGTCATATACCTTTTTTATCAACTCGACACCAAAAATGATGTTTGCCCATTGATCAGCCCCTCCAATTTGAACAACGCAGTTCTCCGTGTTGAATAGGTGCAGGAAGTCATAGGCCTGAAGCAACATATAGTTGAATTCAAGGAAGCTGAGATGCTGCCGCCTCTTGAGCCTTTCGCTTATACTGTCCATAGAAAGCATTCTATTCACTGAAAAGAAACGCCCATAATCGCGCAAAAAAGGAAGATATTCGATCTTCGATAGCCAATCGTCGTTATTAACAAGCTTTGCGCAATTCGCCGAACTATCCGCAAAGTCTATCAATGTTCTGAGTTTGCGCATAACAGAATCAATATTTGCAGAGATTTCGTTGCTACCGAGCATTACCCTTTGCTTGTCTTTCCACGTCGGATCGCCGATTTTGCTCGTTCCGCCGCCAGTGAGAATTATTGCCCTGTATCCAGTGCGCTGAAGCCTGTTGACGGCAATGATCCATAGAAGGTGCCCAACATGCAAACTCTTTGCTGTCGCATCAAATCCAACGTAAAACGAAAACGACTTATCAGAATTGAATAGCTTATCGATCGATTCCGGGGAGGTAAACTGATACAAGAAGCCTCTCTCACACAAAGCCCTGATCGTTTGATTAGTAAACTCAAAACCCACTATCCAGCAGCTCCATTACATACCCCATACAAAAAGAGTGGTGCCCTCGGGGAGAATCGAACTCCCATGCCCTTACGGGCGGCAGATTTTGAGTCTGCTGCGTCTACCAGTTCCACCACAAGGGCGCATTTCCCACGAAAAAAAGAAACCTCAATCCACCACATTCTAGCACATATTTCAGGCATCGTCAACTGTATTCCATTATGTCCCAAAAAGATTTTTTGTTTGCGAAGGTGTTCAAATTCGTGATGTGGAATAAGTATACAAAAGACGTGACAATGGAGTTCTTTATGATAAAAACAATAACCAAGTTATGTCTAATCTTCTTCAGAACAATTCTCTTACAGATGAAGTAAGATAGAACAGAATTCTATTATACAGATTTGGGCATTATTTTATTTCGTGGTGATGTTATTTTAAGTTTGGTTTCGTAATCATAATGAGATATACTACAACGGTGTTATGTTTTTTTATTCCATATTAGGAAGGTTCTTATGAACAAAACAAAAATCTTATTGGTATGCTGTTGCGCGGCGGCCTGCATCAGCAAAGTAGAAGCTACGGATCCCACAAATTCCAATTTCCCGAATTCCAATTTCACGTATTCCAATTTCACGAATCCCTATTCCATGTATTCCAGTTTCACGAATCCAAATTCCATGAATTCTATATATCAGCAAAACAATTTCACAACCTCTGGTGTGTTTCCCGTGCTCCCTACAAATTCTCTCGCGGATCAGTTGCCGGCAATGAATCTTAATGAGCCAGAGCATCTCGATAAAAACTGGAATTCTAAGAGTATCAATGATATCTTCGGTGGCATCGTATTTAAAATTGTTAATCAAGAGCTATGCGCTATGGATGGTGAAAAGTATGTGAAAGTAGAAGAGGTCGTCGAACTAATTGTGAGGAAAGTGACCGTGGAAAAAAGTTATGTAGAGCAGGCTATACGTCAAGAACTAATGAAAAAATACAATAATAATTATAATCTTGTGTTTAAAGTATTGGGTGAAGTATCTTCTGCAGAAGAAAAAATAAAAGAAAAAGAAGTTAAAGACGCGGAAAAAAAGGAGCAAAAGTTGGAGCGAGAAAAAAAGGAGCTGCTTGAACGAATTAATTGTGAAAAAAAACGAAAATTAGAATGCGAGAGCGAGGTTGAAAAGTGTAAAGGAATTGTTAATTACGCGCAAGATCAAAGAAAGGAACTTGAGCAACGGTTAGAACAAGAGAGTAAACGTATGAGTGAAGAGCTTGAGGAACAAAAGAGAGCGTGTAAGGAAGAAGTTGAATGGGCGTGGAAAACATATAATGATGTTAGTACTGCGAAAGATAAAGAGCTTGAGGAACAAGGGAAAAAGCTTGAAGAAGAAAAGAGAAAAAAAGAAGAAAAAGAAAGAGAGCTCAAGAAAAAGGATCAAAAGCTAGAAGAAAAGGAGAAAGAGCTAACGGAAAAGAAGAAAAGGCTTACGGATGAAGAGAGGGCTCACCAAAAGGTGGTGCAAGAGCTTGAGAAAGCAAAAGCTGAGGCTGAGGCACTCAAGAAGGAAAACAGGGAGCTGGAAGAGAAAAATAGGGAGCTAGAAGAAGAGAAAAATAGACTTAAACAACAAAACTATGCATTCCTCCAACCCTGGAGTACAAACAACCAGAATCCATTTCAACCCTTGAGTACAAACAACCAGAATACATTTCAACCCTGGAGTACAAACAACCAGAATACATCCCCGTTCTACTGGACGCCAAACCAGCTCCAACCAACCAGCAATACTCTCCAGTTCCCACTAAACAGCAGCACTCCCCAGCCCCAACCAAACAGCAATACTCTCCAGTTCCCACCAAACAAAAATGCTGAATCCTATGTTTCATTAAGCATTCAAAATCAATTTCAAAGCAGTAAGTAACTGGAACTACTTTCTACTGCGCCTCCATATAAAAGAAATGGAGGCGCATGCTATTGCTGCCGTCTCTGTCCTGAGGATATTTTGCGATAAACTGATTGGAGTTATCGTTGGATTAGTTAATAGTTTTTCCGTTTCTTCTTTTGAAAATCCTCCTTCCGGCCCTATTATAAATCCGCTATTTGCCACAGCATCACGATCATAGACTGAATTAGTTCTTTCAAGGGCTGCGCACCAGCCGTCTTCGCCGTGCTCATTCAAAAATGAATTAAAACTCATTGGGTTGTGCAGTGCCGGAACACTTATTCTTTCAGATTGCTCCACCGCCGCTATAATAATTTTGTTATATTTCTCGCAGTTCATATCCTTGATGTTGCTGTATTCAGTTATCAGAGGAAAAATTTCAGTGACTCCAAGCTCCGTTATCTTTTCGATCATCCATTTCATATTGTCATGCTTGATCATTCCGAAGGCTATTCGCAGTTTGTGTTCATCTTCGAAGGCTGGACGAATGTTTTCCAGACACCTGACATAAATTCCTTTTTTATCAATCGAGACAATGGAAGCGAGCCATTCTCCACAACTTTCGTTAAACACAACAAGACTGTCATTAACATTCATTCTAAGGACCGAAGCAAGATGAATATTGTGATGATTTGGTATTTTATTAAACGCTGTTGGATCTAGATTGCTCATATGTATCCGTGACCTGTGTCTTGCCATGCTTTTTTGAGTATCAGAAAATGATTTTCTAGTCTATCATGAAACATGTGGTTTGGTAGTCGAGAAACCAACAATGTCAGGGAAAATAGCAGTCTTAAAAGGTGGTTGGTCCCCAGAGCGAGAGATATCGTTACTATCTGGCAAGGAAATTGCCAAAAAATTCATGAGCCTCGGCTATGAAGTGGCCGAGATAGACGTTATCAAAGATTTGCGCTTTATAACGAACGCTTTGTATGAGGCAAATCCAGATTATATATATGTCGCCCTACACGGAATTGGTGGCGAGGACGGCGTAATTCAGGGATTGCTGGAAATCTTTGGGAAGCCGTATTCGCACAGCGGCGTTCTTGGCTCTGCCGTTGCTTTCGATAAGTCTGTGTGCAAAATCATCGCTCAGTCGTGCGGAATCCTCGTGCCAGACGGTTTCGAAATATCGAAGAATGATTTCAAAACCTTGCAATATAACGACTATCCATTTGTTATCAAGCCGTGTTCAAACGGTTCCAGTATTGGGGTATTCGTCATTCATAACGAGGAGGAATTACTCAAAGTTCAAACGAATGAATGGGAATTCGGAAATGAAATAATAGTTGAAAAGTTTATTCCTGGCAGAGAGTTTACTATAATGATTATTGACGGTGTTGCCAGAGGCTCGCTTGAGGTAGTTCCTAAACATGAGTTTTTTGACTATGCCAGCAAGTATGATGATGGCGGGGCATATCACGTTCACAAGCACGGCATCCCACGGGATGTTACCGATATGGCCCATAGAGCTGCCGAAAAAATTTATAAAGCGTGCAGATGCAGCGGTGTCTCCAGAGCTGATTTCAGGTACGACGGAGAAAACATGTACTTCCTCGAAATCAATTCTCAACCGGGGATGACCGAAGTCTCCCTGTGCCCAGACATCGCTTCCAGCTCATCCATCTCATTCGAGGAAATGAATTGCTTTTGGATGCGCAAGAAACAAGGAGAATAGCTCTATTAATAAATCGTCGAATCTGCCTTCCAAACCGATTTCTTGAGATTTTTCTTGCAGTTTCGCAAACATACACCAACCCCCTCCTGGTTAACCCAGCGAACTTTCCAAGGAAAGAGAGCCCACAAGAACAGGTATCAATAATATTGTAGCATGCTTTTTTATTTTTATGCAAGAAAAATTTTTGTCCCATGTTTATCCCATGAGAAAAAAATGAAATGAAACAACCGGAGCGACACCTGAATCGATTTCAGAGAATTGTTGCTTCCCCTTGGTTTTTGCCTACTTCCTTAACAATCTATTAACAAACCACCTATTTTGCACAGAAAAATTTAACTACCGCAAAAATAATTGGGAAAAACGACCGTGTGTTAACCTTTTTTTAACTTTTCTTTGTTAGAATCTATACTAACAATCCCCTAAGCCCAAAACGGGGCGGGGGCCGTTTTACTGAATTTTAACTATTTTTTTAACTTTTTTTAAAGGAACTTTGTCGTGTATTCTTGTGTATTTGTTCGTAAAGATAAAGAAGAATACACTAAACACCAAGTCTTCGGCAGCCTCTCTACTAGTGGAAATATTTGATAGAAGAGTATATCTGAGCGCAGTAAACATCACCTTACCGTAAAAGATTAAGTCGCCCCCGCCACCCTCATTCTCTCAGTATCTCATAAAAGAGTTAA
>JAIROR010000086.1 GCA_031257415.1 Holosporales bacterium
CGAGAAGCTCTCCACTTCTCCTGCCCACCAGGGATTTCCTCTTGCGCTACCAAGTTACCTTACTTATATAGTAAGGATCTTTCCTAATGGGGGCCAAACACAAACTCCTATGACTTGCACAGGAGGGACTCGTAAATAGGTTAAGGAGACCCCACTTACTTATTTACAGGTTACCACAATATTTCTTGCAATGCAACTATTTTTTATGTCCCATCACATTTTTTTTATGTTCTGTAAAAAAAGATTTTTCGTTTCATATCGGAAAGCTGCGTCTGGATTGGTTTCATAATGATCTATAAAGTGCGTGGGCTAGTCGTCCATCAGAAGGCGTCGTCGCGGTGTATATTTTGGGAATTCGAAAGTTCATGCTGGTTAGGATTTCATATGGAATTGTTTGAGTGTCGGCGGCCATGTCGTTTATTGTATAATAGCAGTCTAGAATGTGGGCTATCTCGCCTTGCTTGACAACGCCCTCCTGTATATTCGTGATATCGCATGCAAGCAGATCCATTGATATTCTTCCAATTATTGGAGCCTTATTTAATATGATTTTGTTTCCACCATTGTCATGCGAATAGAAAAGGACTTTTCCAATGTTATTCGACAGGCTCCTCCTTATTCCATCGGCATATCCAATTGCTATGACCGCCACTTTGGTTTCCCGCTCAGTCACAAAGCTGGCCCCATAGCCCACGGACACCCCTTTCGGAACGCTATACGTTTGCAAAACATTTGCAGAAACATCAAGAACACTGCGTGGGGTTTCACCATGCCCACTAACTCCAATTCCATATAGGAATGCTCCACAGCGAACCATGTCGTAATGATAATTTTTCCCTAGGAAAACTCCACCAGTTGCCGCCAATGTTGCTTTAATATCGGGACGAATTTTACGTATCTCAGCTAGCAGATTATCGAATCTGAATTTTTGTTCAATATTGTAGTGGCTTTTGGGATCATCTCCGCATGATAAGTGCGACATTATATATTTCACGTTTTCAGATAGCAACCGTTCCATTATTGAATACATTTCGTTTTCGCGAACAGCAAGCCTTGTGAAACCTGTATCAACGTGAATAACCATTGGTATTCCTTTGCCCTTGGCCCACGCGAATTCAAATGTGGAGTTTATTGTTGGTATCAGGGAATATTTTTTCACGAACTCAACATGATCTGGGCCGAATCCCTGAAAATAGTACACGTTTGCCTCTGGCGGAACAGCCCCACTCGTCCTGAGGATGATAGCGTCGCTCATATACGTGCACCAAAAATCCTTACATTCTGCTTCGTGAGCCAAGAAAGAGGAAATCTCCTTTGCCCCAAGTCCATATGAATCGTATTTAACAACTGCTGATAAAGTTGTGCCGTGTTTTAAATGAGCCTTGATATATTCATAATTTTCTTTGATTGACGTTAGATTAACGACCACCTGCGGAACAAAGGAGGAAGCGGAACATGGAATCCAGCACTCTTCATGGTCCCTCTTTTCATGGTTCCCTTCTGGGATTTTCTGCTCTTGTGTCCACGCTCTCAATCTACTACCACGATTCATTCTTACCAACTCCAAATATCTTCTTCTTTTCTATCCACCCTGTGTAGGTGCGGCCGTTATGCTTTAGGTTAATGCTACACCAGTCTTTATTCACTGACAATAGCCTCGCAACAACATTCTGCTTAATTACAGCGATTCTTCTTGCTGCAGTATCCGGAGATTCGTAAAAGCCAGCTACTTCGCTCGAAACCACGATATACCTAATATTGGAAAGTAAATTCTTGTGTATCCAGCCCTCCGTTCCATCGGCGTCTTTGACTTTTCTCCAGTGTTCATACTGGGCCGTAACCAATAACGGCACCCCCTTTTTGATATACTTGCAGCGTATTTTATATTGCTTACCTGGACCGTTATGCAAATTCGCTTCATTAACTTTAACTGAAGCGAAATAACACTGTGCCAAGCTGTTGCTTTTTATGTGCTGTTTTGCCGCTACAGCGGTCACGCTTGAAAATGCCAACGCAGTCGCCAGCAGACTTGGCACAAAACCTCGCACCAGACTTGACTCCAGACTTGACCCCAGACCTGGCAGCAGATTTCGCACAAAGCAGCTCATTATGTTTCTCCAACGTAAATTCCGAGTTCAGTTGCTATTTTGAGATGTATATCATCTTTTCCTATATTCCTTGTTATTGAGCCAATAATCTTTTCCGCGGGAATACTCACAATCTTTCCTCCTGAATATGCCATCATAACAACCCCGCTGTTCTTGTGTATGGCACTGACCGCCTCTATCCCAAAGCCTGAGCCAATTATTCTATCCGCCACGGAGGTCTTGCCCCCTCTTTGAATATGCCCAAGTCGCACCAATCTCGAATCAAATCCACCATTCTGTATAAATGATACCACATGATCTCCTATACCCAAATACTTGATTCTTGTTACTTTATCAATTTCAACTTCTCCATGCTTAAAATCACCAATCTCCGCTGCCTCAGCAACAACAACAATGCAGTATCCTTTCCTTTTATAGCTTGCTTTTATTTTTGCCAATAGCTTTTCGTCATCACATTTGAATTCTGGAATGATAATGACATCAGCACCAGACGCTATTCCGGAATGAAGGGCTATAAACCCGGCATCTCGACCCATAACTTCAACCACCATGACCCTTTCGTGGCTCATCGCAGTTGTCCTGATATTCTCGATCGATTCGGACACCACCTCAATTACAGTTGAAAATCCTATCGCTATATCAGTAAACGAAACGTCATTATCGATAGTCTTCGGAACAATAGCAATATTCAAACAGGCGTCTTTATGAAATTTCATAATATTCCCAATTGCTTCAATGCTGCCATCTCCACCGATGAACACAACTCCGCTTAATCCAAACTTCTTATAGGCTTTCGCAAAGAGATCGGCTTCCTCTTCCTTCGAGCAGAGCTCTCCTTCCCTATTCTTGATTCTTCGAGTATTTCCCAGGAGCACGCTTCCAGAGCGAGTCAACATAGACTCGTCGCACACGCTGTCGTCAAGAACAACGATTTCTCCGCTTTCCTCGCCTAGTCCCTGCACCCCCCTCTTGCTGCCCAGCACTTCATAACCAAGAGATGTCGCTTTTATAAATGCCGCTCTTATCACTGCATTTAGCCCAGAGCAATCTCCGCCGCTCGTCAGAATACATATCTTTTTGTTAAACACAAACAACTACCTTTTTGCTTCAATCTCACATCGATCGAACACATGATATTACACTCTGGACAATAGCAAAAGGACGAAATAAGAGATGGCTGGCAAATCCTCCTGTGAAGGGCTTTTGGTTTGAGTCGCCTTTTTGAATTGGTTCTGGAAGGTGGCTCTAGGTTGGTTCTGGCGCGTAGCGGCAAACTGTCATCTTTGCCCACAGCATTATGTCTCTGATTTGCCCACAGCGTTATGCCTTTGATTTGAATAATTGCCACATCGTAATGATAAACGCTTGACTGACACTGCATTATATTATATCATTCAACCGAGTTAGTTTGTATTTTTATTTCAATGAGTAGCGAATTATGATTAAGAAAATATTTTTGATTACAACAATAACAGTGGTGCCAGCGTACGCAGCCACTTATACCAGTGTTGACAATGCATACGGAGAGAAAATAAAGCAAGATACTAAAATATTAGAGAAAAATTTTAAGGAGAATAAAGAAGTATCAAATATAGATATACTCAAAGATTACCAGGGCCCAAAAAAGAAAAAAGAGTATGAAGATGGAACATATGAAGGAGAGATTGGCGATAATGGAGGAAAAAATGGAAAAGGCAAAATGACATACAAAAATGGGAATGTATATGAAGGAGATTGGAAGAATGATAAAGCGGAAGGAAAAGGTAAGTTTGTATGTGTAAATGGAAATATATATGAAGGAGACCTTAAGAATGATGCAATGGAAGGAAAAGGCAAATATATATGGATAGATGGAAATGTATATGAAGGAGATTATAAGAATGATGTAAAGGAAGGAAAAGGTAAGTATGTATTTGCAAATGGAAATATATATGAAGGAGACTTTAAGAACGATGCAATGGAAGGAAAAGGTAAGTATGTATTTGTAAATGGAAATATATATGAAGGAGACTTTAAGAACGATGCAATGGAAGGAAAAGGTAAGTATGTATTTGTAAATGGGACTGTATATGAAGGAGACTTTAAGAATGACGCGAGAGAAGGAAAAGGAAAGATGGTATCCATAGATGGAAATGTATATGAAGGAGATTATAAGAATGATGAAAAGGAAGGAAAAGG
>JAIROR010000021.1 GCA_031257415.1 Holosporales bacterium
ATAATGCTTCTTGATTTTTCGCCTCAAGGGTTTTTCTCTCTCCCACAGCTGTGTTAGGCATGAATTCATAACGGAAACGCCCCTTTTCTGCATTTGCGTTCGTTCATTCGTTCATTCGAACCGGAATACTGCGCCAATCATAAAGAAAACATGAAATACGGGTATGCAAATCAGGAAACATTCAACTGAACGGAACGACGGAACAACATAATTCGATCGGTGGATACCCCGTAATAAATAACTGCTACGGGGTATCCAACCATATTTTTAGTGCATTACTTATTCTTAGGCCCATAGTCATTAGGGGAAAATTTATTATCGGCGTATCGTTTGAGGATGTAACCGCCCGTCTCAAGAAGCACATCAAACGATTTCTCAAGAAACATATCTGCAAACGGTTTCTCAGCAGACCTATGCTGAGATTTTGGATCGTTCTGTTTCTTCTTCGCCTTCTTCGACTTTTTGCCTTTTTTCCATTTTTTCTCTGACTTGAGCAATTTTTTGAGGGTCTTCACCACTTCCTTCTCCATTTTCTTCTTTATTTTCTTCCTCTCTTTCTTGCTTTCCCGTTTCAGCTTATCCGCTATTCGGATGTCGGAAGGAATAAAGCCTGCATCAGTAGTCTCCGTTGGCACAGTATAGGTTCCGGCGTTTTTCATAAAGAGTCCTCCTCGTATAACATAATTTTCCTTTCCTAAATAGAAACAGATCATCACGTGAGCGGCTTTATGAGTATAAAGTCTGGCAATTAACCGTTTTACATGATATAGTTATTATATTCAGTACTAAATTTGATTTCAGGACACGAACGGACACGAACGGACAGCATCGGACAAACTACTGACTTTTGGTGAATGAGGCGATACAGATGACCTTTAGTGAGTTCGCAAAGATGATGTACCCATTAATTGGTAAAGGCGAAAAGAAATCTGATTTTGTCATCGCTTTAACTACTCAAATCATGAAAAAACAGCCTGATGATGTTGATGAAAAAAATAATCCTCTTTCAGGAATGGAAGACGATTCGCTTGGGAAAATCTTCAATGGTAAAATATCACTGAGCAAAAAAAATACCGGAGTAATCCTTTCTAAGTTGGATAAGAAAAGATTTGAGGGCTATCTATCTGATTTCCCAGAAGATTTAATTAGTGAAATTGGTAAAACTATGAAAAGCGAGGGGATTATGATTGAAGAAGAGAATGAGATTATTACCTGTTGTGCTGACCTTTTTGCTTCAATATTGAAAGAACGTGCTTATGAAGACGCTAAAAAGAGCAATTCCTCAAAACCTTCCGAGAATAAGAATCTGATATTAGAAAAAGTATCTGAGGCGCATAATAAGCCATGCCAAAATGAAACGCCATTTGAGGAGATGTCAAAAATATTCAAGGAAGCCGTTGACGAATACCATATTGAGGATTTTATGAACGAGGATCCAGACCGGCTTGCTTTTATTAGTGCTTATCCGCATCGTGGGCATAATTTTGAAACTATAGTGCCAAATAGACTGTCACAGGCCACTCATTTTATTGATGATATACAATGCAATGTCATCGATCAATTTTACTCATACAGAAAGGAAACGATCTACAAAAGAATCAAAAAATTCACCCAGAGGATGGACGAGTATATTAAATATTTGAAAGCAAATGCACTCTCTCCAGCCGCTTATCTGAATAGGTCTTTGATCGAAACAACGCCTAATTCCATTTCTCAAATGATAAGGCAAGGGCAGGATCCAAGATTCAAAGAAGAAACGGATTACTATCGCCAGCAACTCAAATCTTTACACAAAGAAATCTGCGGCAGTGATACATAATAAAGTATTTATTGTGATAATACTCAAGCCGTATCCCTGAAGTATTAAGCTAAACATTTTGCATCTGACAACAAAAAACAATCCCCTCTGCCATTACCGGCAGAGGGGATTGTTTGTATTGTGTTATGTCTTGGTGGCATGGTTCCTTGCGGACGGATTGATTTTCCTATGAGGCCGTATTGTCCGACAACAGCATTTCTCTTATTGCATCCTCCGCTAAATCCTCACTCTCAGATTTTTTGCTTTCGTCATATAGCAATTTTACATTTGGCCCCTTCAGCTTGGCATCCGGATTGTTTTTCAGGATATTTATAACTGATTTTATCTCTTCCGGTTTGAGTTGCGATATTCTATAAGCCGACATAAATCCCAACCTTTTTTCATCCAACTTGTTGCAGAGGATAACAAGAACGGCATCGTCGAGTTTGGCTATGCTCCTGTACCTCTCAAATACCGTTGGTGATATTCCAAGTTGCTTTGATATTTTATCTCTTGCCTTGGGGCGTTTGGGTTTGTCAGGAGACTTGTGTTCACTGTGGACACCAGTTGCGTTTTCTGCCAAGTCGTTCCTTTTGCCCTGTTGGGATTTCTCCTGAATCCACTTGCTGGACATTTTGATGATCCGGATTTGCTGGGAGTATTTCCAATCGGCGAAGGACTGTTGATTCAGATTGCTTTCGATGACGATTCGCTCCGCCAGTTCGTCAGTTACATTTTCTCTGACGATAGCCGCAATCTTGTTCTCGCCGAGCAAACGCATCGCTTCAACACGGTTGTGGCCGCTT
>JAIROR010000051.1 GCA_031257415.1 Holosporales bacterium
AAACTAATCCAACAGTCTCGAGAAGCAAAAATACTTCTTGCAAGTTTTGTGGTAGTGTGTTAGTATGTTAATACGTTGACACATTTTGGCCAAGGGGCCACCAAGAGGGCCATGAAAACAAAAAGCGAAACAATAGATTTGTTTAAAGCCTTTTCACTGCTGGATACTCCGGAGGAAGCGAAAAAATTCCTCGCTGATATTTGCACTCCACAGGAGATTAAAGCTTTGAGTGAGCGTTGGGAGGTGTGTCAACTTCTTGCTCCCGGTAATCTCTCATATCGCGAGATAAAAGAAATTACCGGAACAAGCACAACGACAATCACGAGAGTAGCTCGCTTTTTAAATAACGAGCCAAATTGTGGTTACAAAACTATATTGGCCAAAATTTAAAAGGAGAAAAGCAATGTTTAAGAAGATAGCGGCAGTGATGCTCGGTTCTGTCATGATGATGTATTCGTCTCTATGTGCGACCGGGGCGACCGATAAGAACAAGGAGGAGTTTAAGATAACGATATGTAAAGCGGCCGAACACGAGGCTCTGAATTCAGTCGCGAAGGGAATTCGGGATTATCTCAAAAAATACTCCAATATCGAGTACGATGTTTTAACGTGCCAGGGCAATCAGGGAACTGCTTTCCAGATGGCTTCAAAAGCGGCGAATGATAAGAGCAATGTGCTGGTGACGATAGGAACTCTCCCAACTCAGGCTGCCTTTTCTTTTGCCAAAAATAACAAGATAAAGCTGGTGTTTGGGTCAGTCACAAATCCGGCCGACATATCGGCCGACCTGAAGGGAACCAATACAACTGGCGTTTCAAATTTTGTTTCGTTGCAACCACAAATAGAGATGTTTCAGAAGATACAGCCAAATCTTAAGAAATTGGGCATATTATACAATTCTGGTGAGTCAAATTCTGTTGCAATAGTAAAAGAATTGAAGACTGTGCTCAGCAAAATGGGAATTGCTCTTATTGAGCAAAGTATTCAAAAATCATCCGATATTCCGCAAGCTATAAATTCTATTGTGAAAAAAGTTGATGCTGTATTTATAAGCAACGATAATACTGTTCTGGCAGCTATCCCGCTTGTGGTGAAAACGTGTACCAACAATAAAATTCCAGCGTACGTCAGTGACACTGATCAGGTTGAAAAGGGTTGTTTGGCGGCTCTAGGCCCCAATCAGTATGATATCGGTGTTCAGGCAGGGAAGATAATAGAGAAAATAAGAGGGGGAGCAGATGTAAATAAAATAGATGTCGAATACCCAGCGAAAACTGAATTATTCATTAATTTAGACGCCGCAAAAGCAATTGGCATAACCATTCCCCAGGAAGTAATCGACAAGGCGGATAGGATTATAGGGGAAAATAAAAAATGATTTCCTTTCAAGAATTACTAACTAGCTTTGATATAGCAATGATATTTGGAATCGTTGCAATTGGTATATACGTAACATTCAGGACGATAAACTTTGCTGATTTAACGTGCGATGGCAGCTTCGTAACTGGGGCAGCAGTCTCCGCAGTCCTCATAAAGAGCGGGGTAGACCCGTATATAGCTACCATAGCGTCGCTGGTATCCGGTGGTCTCGCCGGGTTACTTACTGGTATCTTAAACGTAAAATTCAAAATAGCGGATTTGCTTGCAGGAATAATTGTTGCTTTTATGTTGTATTCTGTGAATCTCCGAATAATGAATGATGCCCCGAGTATGGTAATAATAGATAGCGTAACTGTGTTTACAAATTCAAATGTATCGATAACTATCATATCACTGGTGTTGTTATTTGCCCTGGCGGTAATTTGCCTTTTATTCAGTAGTTTCGGGTTGAAGCTGCGCTCCGTTGGGCACAACAAGCAATTCTCTTCGATTGCTGGAATAAACATTCAATTGATGACAATCGCCGGGGTTGTTATAAGCAATTCGCTTGTAGCTCTCGGTGGAGGATTACTGAGCCAATACCAGGGATTCTGCGACAATCCCAGGGAGCTGGTACATTGGTAGTTGGCCTAACCTCCGTTGTTATTGGAGAGAAACTATTCTCTTTCAAGAAGGAGCCACTTATTGTTTTTTCGTGTTTGCTTGGATCGATCTTATACAGAATTTTTATAAGCGTGGCGTTGCATGGTAGTGCATTTGGCGTCAGAACCCAGGATCTCAACCTGATAACCGGAATAATGATAATAACGATTATGCTGACTAAAAAACAGGAGAAGAAAAATGCTTAGGCTTCGAAATATAAACGTTAGGAATACATTGAGAAATTTATGTCTAACTGTAAGGGACGGCGAGTTCGTCTTAATAATAGGGGCGAATGGCTCTGGAAAGACTACGCTATTTAATGTAATCTCCGGGATAATACAGCCGAGATCGGGAGAGGTATCCTTCAAGAACCAAGACATAACCAACATTCCGCAACACAGGAGGACAAAGTGGATTTCAACGGTTCTGCAAGATCCGCGGAGTAGTACAGTTGGCGAAATGACAATCCTTGAGAATATGATTCTTGCATACATGAGGAATAGTTGTCGCAAAGTTTCTAGGAGCACAATAAATTACTTCAGAGAAAAATTGAGTATTCTTGGGATGAATCTAGAAAATAGGCTTGGCGAATATGTTAAGTCACTTTCAGGGGGGCAACGGCAGGCTCTCAGTCTTGTTATGGCGACAATCTCTGATTACGAGCTTCTGCTACTGGATGAGATAACTTCGGCCCTCGATCCGAAAAATTCCGACATGATAATGGAAATGACCGAAAAGATAATTGATATTGAAAAGAAGGCTTGCCTGTTGATTACCCACAACGTGAAACACATTAAGTCATTTAATGCGCGGATTTTGGAAATGAATAACGGGCAACTTGAAGAGGCGCAGGCTGTTGCCGCGCTTGATCCATAAAGCCAACCAAGAGACTATTGAATAGCCCCGATTGCGAGTGTATTCATCAATTTTTGAATGGTGAATATTTCTCACAAAACATTTTTGTTATAGTAAAAGAGATTATCCGGCAGAATAGGGGAGGGCAAAACGGCCGACACGAAGCGCTATTACAACGGTCCCGCAAATAGAGCTGCGACACTTATACGAGCACAATATAAGTCCAATATAAGTCCAATGGAATCGATTTTACAATATTTCTTGTGTATAAAAAAAGGTTTCTAAGAATAATACCCAGAAACCCTCTATTTCAAAAGCGTCCAGCCGATGACGCAAATTTAGTTTTTTCTAATACTCCACGAACTTGTCATTTTTGAAGCGGCCTATGTGTTTCACTCCTTCGCTGTCTGTATGTATGACCTCTCCTTCAAATTCATCATGTTTAAAATTGCCTTCGTATGTGCTTCCATCAGGGTATGTAATTCGGCCATACCCACATGGCATACCACCTTTAAATTCGCCTTCATATGTTGCCCCGCTGACATTTGTACGTTTGCCCTTCCCGCACGGTATACAATTTTCAAATTCGCCCTCATATATATTTCCGTTGCGGTATGTAAGTTTGCCTTTTTCTTTCATTCTGCCATTCTCAAATTCGCCTTCGAGTATATCACCGTCCCTGAGTCTCAATTTCACCTGTCCATTTAGTGGTGGTGTTTTGGTACTACATGGTCGATATCCCCACTCTCTGTTTCCTACATAAGCCAAATCTACATCTTTACCTTCTATGTACTCCGGTATTGGAGCAGTATTACTCGTCGCTGACCCAAGATCATTCATCGCTGATGTATTGCCAACAACTCCACCAAGGACCACTGCCGCAACATAACAACCCAACCTAAATCCCATATTCATCTTACTCTTTCTCACATGCTATAAAAGACCTCTCATATACAATACTATAACAATTCAAGTATCATTGCAATAACAATATTTCTTGTGTATAAAAAAAGGTTTCTAAGAATAATACTCAGAAACCTTCTATTTCAAAAGCGTCCAGCCGATGACGCAAATTTAGTTTTTTCTAATACTCCACGAACTTGTCATTTTTGAAGCGGCCTATGTGTTTCACTCCTTCGCTGTCTGTATGTATGATCTCTCCTTCAAATTCATTATATCTAAAATTGCCTTCGTATGTGCTTCCGTCAGGGTATATAAGCTTGCCTTTTCCATGCTTTGCACCATATGCAACGTAACCTTCGTATACACCCTTGTCGTGGTATGTAATTCGGCCATACCCATGTGGTGCGTGAGCGTTAAATTTGCCCTTAAATTCGCCCTCAAATTTGCTCCCGTTGCTGTATATAAGTTTGCCTTTTCCTTTCATTCTGCCATTCTCAAACTCGCCTTCGAGTATATTATAGCCTTTGAGCGCATCATAGCCTTTGAATCTTAATTTTGCCTGTCCATTTAGTAGTTCTCCTGTACTACGTAGCTTTCCATCTCCTCTCCAGGACCACATTACGTCTTTATCTTCTATGTACTCCGGTATTGGAGCAGTATTACTTGCCGCTGACCCATGACTATCCATCGCTGATGTATTGCCAACAACTCCACCAAGGACCACTGCCGCAACATAACAACCCAACCTAAATCCCATATTCATCTTACTCTTCCTCACATGCTATAAAAGACCTCTCGTGCGCAATACTATAACAATTCAAGTGTCATTGCAATAACAATATTTAGTATGGATTAAGGAAGTGGCCGAAATCAAAGGGAAACGATGATTCTCTGAAAACGATTCAGGTGCAGTTCCGGTTGTTTCATTCCATTTTTTTCTTATGGGACAAAGATGGGACAAAAATTTTTCTTGCATAAAAATAAAAAAGTATGCTACAATATTATTGACACCTGTTCTTGCGGGCTCTCTTTCCTTGGAAAGTTCGCTGGGTTAACCAGGAGGATATTGGTGTGTGTTTGCGAAACTATGAGGAAAATCTTATGAAATCGGTTCAGGAGGCGGCTTCTAAATTGGTTTTGGTTTCATTCAGAGTTCCATCTGGCAAGCTTCTCATTAGGCGATTTCGGCGTTACGGTATATAATGGACTTTGATGGTGTCGCTGTTTTTTTATTAATTGATTATGTTTTCGGAATTGTCGAAGAAGCTAGCAAATGTTTTTATGAGGGTCCGGAACAGAGGGATCCTAACGCCAGAGATGGTGGATAATGCCATCAGAGACATTAGGGTATCGATGCTGGATGCCGATGTGGCTCTTCAGGTTGTTAGAGAAGTGACGAATTTGCTCAGGGAAAAGCTCAGTGGTCAGGAGATCATAAAGAGCACGTCTCCAGAACAAACAATAAGTAAATACTTAAATGACGAAATTGTCAGACTTCTTGGGGATAATGATTCTGGCAGCGGAGTTAAGAACGGAACGCTGTTGATGTGTGGGCTACAGGGCTCCGGAAAAACAACGACATCGGCGAAGCTCGCTAATCTGTTCAGCAAGAAGTATTCGAAGAGAGTATTGCTCGTTTCTCTCGATACGACAAGAGCGGCTGCAATAGAGCAGCTCAGGAAATTGGCTTTATTGAACGGACTAAGCTTCTTTGACGATTTCAAGGAGACGGAGGCTCCCACGGCAATCGCCAAGAAAGCGATGAAAGTTGTATCGAGATTTGACATCACTATATTCGATACCGCCGGTAGGATGTATGTCAATGACGCCTTAATGGAAGAACTCATTGCGGTAAAGAACATAATTAAGCCGCGCGAGTCGTTTCTTGTTATCGATAGCATGATGGGGCAGGATGCGCTGAAATCGGCTATCGCCTTTAATGACAACATCGAACTGACTGGCCTTATAATGACGCGAATTGACGGAGACAATCGTGGGGGCGCGTGCCTTTCCGCCAAATCTGTTACAAATTGCCAGATCAGGTATATGGGCACAGGCGAGAAGATCGACGATATCGAGATCTTTCATCCAGAAAGGATAGCTTCCCGCATTCTCGACAATGGTGATATCATTTCGTTTGTGGAGAAGCTTGCCGAGCAAAATGCAGATGCTGAAATCAAGAGCAGCAAAGACATTACCATGGATGTGTTAGTGACTCACTTTGAGAGGATTAAGAAGATTGGCGGCATCGAAGGGTTTATGAAATATCTGCCAGGCATGGGAAAGATCAAAGATAAGTTTATGGGAGGAACGGTTGACGAAAAGAATATTGACAGGCAGGTGGCAATTATAAAATCAATGACCAAAAAAGAACGAAATAACCCAAAAATATTAAATGCTTCGAGAAGAAGGAGAATTGCCGCTGGTTCGGGGCAGCAGGTATCAGACGTCAATAGGTTGATCAAGAAATACGAGGAGATAAAGGTGATGATGAAGAAGATAGAGAAAATGGCTGGCAACAAGAATCCGCAGGCGGCCCTCGAGAGGCTGCTTAAATGATATGTTTATCAGGAAGCTTTGGGTTAGTGGCTTTTCTCTGATAGAAGCTTCAATTAGCCTTCTGATAGTGGGTATTGTGTCGAGCGTCTGCATATCGCAGCTTTCCGTGTTCATGGCCGTGAACAGAATGCAGAAAACGCAAGCAAATTGCGAAATAATCGTGAAAGCACTTGGAACATATATGAGAGTTGATTGCGTATTGCCTCCTCCGGTTAACGTAGATTCATCGGGCTTTGGCAGAGTTCCATTTGAAACTGTAGGAATCATGGAATCGTTTGCCAAAGACGGAAACGGCAACTGGATACTTTATAAGGCGAATCCGTATTTCGGTCGCATGACAGCGGACCCAGAATTAATTAACCTTGGTGTTAGAGAGTTCTCAGGTGCCAGTGGCGATAAAGTTGCCTTTATTCTGAAATCGGTCAGCTCTACAAACGCGGAGCTATACAAGATTTGGTATAGCGAAAACAACTTCACAGCCATGTTTCCCCCGCAAAACGTTGAAGATCCAGTCCAGTCCCATCGATCTAGTTCATACGAGCGGTATTACCGAATGCCGCAGGAAGAGCGAGAGGAGTTTGAGGAGTGAGGTTGAGGAGAAAATCCAAAAGACTGCCGGGCAGAAACAAGCTGTTGTTCCCATTTCAAATTGAAAGAATCCAGCAATCTTTTGGCGAAAAAGTATAAAGCCTAGGCTCTGTTGACGTACAAAAAATAAGAATCACATCACCCCGAAAAGTGTGGTATAAATATCTACAAATTGCGTATTAACAAGGACAACGCGTATGGCCTACCAAATACCTGAATC
>JAIROR010000068.1 GCA_031257415.1 Holosporales bacterium
ATGTTTTTAAAGTTTCTTGAACGCCACCCTCATTCCTTCAGTATTTCATAAAAGAGTTAATAAATGGTTAAGGTTGGAAGGAAATGTTAGGGTTTTTGTGGATTACAAAAAAAGAAACAACAATCTCATGAAATCGACCCAGGAGCCGTCTTCGGTCGATTTCATTCCAAATACCCACTTTAAAAGCGAATGTTTTTAAAGTTTCTTGAACGTCACCCTCATTCTTTCAGTATCTCACACAAAGGTTAAGGAGTCGTTAACGTTGTGGGGATTTTTAAAAGATTGTGAAAAAAGACACAACAATCTTATGAAATCAGTCTAAGGGCCGCCCCTGGCTGATTTCATTCCAAATACCCACTTTAAAAGCGAATGCTTTTAAAGTTTTATAGTGCCGTCTTCGATTGGTTTTGCTCCAAATATCCACTTTAAAAGCGAATGCTTTTAAAGTTTCTTGAACGCCACCCTCATTCTTTCAGTATTTCATAAAAGAGTTAAGGAATCGTTAACGTTGTGGAGAACTATTGCCTCCCCCTCAGATTTCGCCCACTTCCTTAACAAACCAGCTGTTCCATATAGAAAAATTTAACGCGGGAAAATATACCCAAACACTAAAAGATTGCCAGAGAGGAGGCCAGTTGCCATGGATACTTTTCGTCCGGGGAAATCCACAATCTTTTAGTGTTTGGGCATAGATTGGATTTTGCTTCAATAGCGAAATCTAATTGTCGATGGCAGCTATTATCTTTGCCATATCTCTAACTGATTTTACTCTACTGATATTGACTGTTCCTTCTTCGGTAAAATCCTCTGTTTTATACGAGCAATACACAGAATCAAAACCTAATTTGCAGGCCTCTTTAATTCGGGAGTATGACAGGTGTGCCTGTCTGATATCTCCAGACAAGCTGACCTCTCCGAAAAAGACAGACCTCAACGGGAGCGGCTTATTGAAATACGCTGACATAATTGACGAGACGACAGCGAAATCCACAGCTGGCTCGGAGATCTTCAACCCTCCTGCAACGTTCAAATACACGTCCTTGCTCGAAAAATTGAGTCTGCATCTGTTTGACAAAACGGCAACCAACATCGTCAATCTATTGCTATCAAAGCCGATTGATGAACGTCGCGGCATCGCTACGTTCGTATTTGAAACAAGTGCCTGAATTTCAGAAAGGATCGGTCTTGTGCCTTCGATACCAGCAAACACGGCAACTCCGCTGACTAGGCTCTCGTGCTCTGAAAGAAAAGCGGCCGAAGGATTGCTGACCTCTTCGAGCCCAGCTCCAGTCATTGAGAAAACTCCGATTTCATCTGTTGGACCGTACCTATTTTTGGAAACCCTGAGGATTCTATAGTCATAGGACTTATCCCCCTCGAAATAAAGAACGCAGTCAACCATATGCTCCAGAGTCATTGGGCCGGCTATCGAGCCATCCTTTGTTATATGGCCAACTATAACGATTGTTATATTGTTCTTCTTGGCGAGATTAACGAGTTCCTGAGTACAATACCTAACCTGCGAAATAGTTCCCGGAGCAGAATGTATCAAATCAGTAGAAATTGTCTGAATTGAATCAATGATTACGATTGAACTTCTATTGATTCTTGAAAGACTATTGACTATCTGCTCTATATTGTTAGAATTGGCAATCATCACCTTCTTTTCCACTTGGCGCAACCTAGAAGCCCTGAGCCCAACTTGCATTACCGATTCTTCTGCGGAAAAATAAATATTGTTCTCTATGCCGGAGATCCCTGAAAGCAAAACCTGAAGAAGAAGGGTTGACTTGCCAATACCAGGAGGACCTCCAACAAGGACTACAGAACCATCGACGAATCCCCCACCAAGAACCCTGTTTAGCTCGTTTATTCCCGTAATCTTTCTATTGGTTTGCAAAGCCTCGCCCTCGCTGGCTTCATCCCGGATGCCAAAGTCATCGATAATCTTGAAGAAATTATCAGGTACGGATATCTTTGAGGAACGTTTTTGAACAACTTCTTCTACAACAGAGTTCCACGCCCCACAGGCCTCGCACTGCCCCATCCATTTTGAGAGCACCGCTCCACAATCCTGGCAAACATACCTCGTCACCGCTTTAGACACAACTTCACGACCTACCATATAATATGCATATTAATTGCACAATAAATCACGCCAACAGATACCATCGTTTGTGTAGTGGATGCTACTTGCTCCGCTGACTATCAGTATTTGTTTCTTTTTTATTCACTACAGAGGCCTGTCTTCTCCGCATTTCAACTGTATGTTCAAACATTTCGAGTCTCTCCTCAATTGCTTTAAGCCTGCGCTCCGCCTCAGCGCACTCCTCATTAAACCTACGCCTCTCCTCATCAAACCTACGCCTCTCCTCATCAAACCTACGCTTCTCCTCATTAAACCTACGCTTCTCCTCATTAAACCCACGCTTCTCCTCATTAAACCCATACCTCACCTCGTCGTTCCTCTTCTCCCGCAGTTGAAGAGAATCACCAGCAAAAGCTCCACAGATAGTAGAAATGGATGCTATAGCCACACAAAAAAACCTCATAACCAAATCCTAAACAACTTACTTTCGTGACCACAGCATCACATATCGCACACTACCTTGTCAACAGTCTTTATATTTTTATCCATCGTTCTTTTCTGCAATTATCTGCGCGCATTCCTCCTTCATTTTTATCCCGTGCTTTTTTTGACGGAGTTAGAATTACAATTGCTTTTTTCCATCTTTTACTATAGACTTCGCATTAACGATTTATATAAAGATCTACGTATGTTGCCCGACGGAGCATTACTTTCTTTTTCTGGGAAGAGTTGGAAATTTTTGGATGAAGATAACGATGACCTCGTGAGGACAATGGTTGCGATTCACGATGTGCCTGAGGTTTCTGCCAGGATTATGGTGAATAGAGGTATCACGAATCATGGGAGTGTTGGCAGGTTTTTGAATGCGAGGATAAAGGACATAATGCCTGATCCTTTGCTGATACACGACATGAAAGAAGCTATAGATCGAATATCGGAGGCAATTATCAACAATGAAAAGATATTTGTTTTTGGAGACTATGACGTCGATGGCATTGTTTCTGTTTATTTAGTTGTAGATTATTTGAAAAAGCTTGGAGTTGACGTAACCTATCGCATTCCGAGCAGGTTCGACGACGGCTATGGAATTAGTACTGAAGCAATTGAAAAGGTCTTTGAATCAGGAGCGGAGCTATTGATAATTGTTGATTCTGGAACAAATTCGATTGATGAGATTAATGCAGCCAGCCGGCGGGGGTTGGATTGCGTAGTTGTTGATCACCATACGCAGCTCAGTAGTGAAATCCCCGATGCGATTGCAGTAGTTAATCCAAATCGCAATGATCAGGGGGAAATTGGCGACGCCGATATCAAATGTCTATGTGCAGCTGGCGTTGTTTATATGCTTCTCATAGCTTTGCAGAGGCAACTTCGCGATGCTGGATTCTTTGGGGATTCGGGCGAGCCAAATCTTATTGATTATGTCGGAGTTGTGGCTCTTGGCACACTGTGCGATGTGATGAAAGTCACAGGCTTGAATAGAGCGTATATCAATCTTGCAATGAAGACTCAGAAGTTTCCGAAAGGAATTGAGGCTCTCATAAAAGCCTCTAGTATTGATAAAATCTCGTCACCCGATGATTTTTCATTTGTTATAGGACCGGCCATAAACGCGGCTGGGCGAATTCACGATCCCTCAATAGTCATCGACATGTTGCTTTCTGAGAATGACAACAAGACCATTCATCTTGCAGAGCAGCTCATAGATCTCAATAATACGAGGAAAAGAATTGAGAAAAAAATGCTTGAAGAAGCGATCTCCATGGTAAACGAAAATGGACTTTACAACGACAATGCAATTTTTGTATACAACAAAGGATGGCATGGAGGAGTTATAGGAATAGCGGCCAGTAAGCTGAAAGACCGATTTTCGAGACCAACTTTTGTGGCAACATTTGGAGATAACGGTATAGGAATTGGTTCCGCCCGCTCCTCTGAAAATGACATCAACGTTGCATATGCCCTGTCGGAAGCTGTCTCAAGAGGAATTCTGATTTCGGGAGGAGGACACTCAATGGCTGGAGGGTTTTCCCTGCCAATCGAAAATGCAGTGGTTTTTCGTGACTTCCTGAATTCCAATTTCAGGGCAAAACAGGAGAATATATTAAATATCGATTGCTCAGTTCCCAAATCGATTAACCTGAAGAAACTAAGCGATTGCGTAGCATTACTTGAACCATACGGGAAAGGGGTCGAGCCTCCTGTGTTTTGCATGAAAAACTTGCTATTTACGCATGCAAGATACACGCAACTCCACGACCATATAATAGTTTGCTTCAAGGGAGAATGGAATTCAGTGATACGGACCATCATCTTCAATGCCGACTTGAAAGAAAATATCGTGAAACTGATGCAGCAAAATAGTAATAAGTATCTTGACTTGGCATTTTCTGTTAGAAAGAACGAGAAATACGGAGTCAGTATTGTGGTCGAAGATTTGAGACTGTCCGAACCAGATCAACGAAAGATCACGGAATAGAGCACAAGTTGCCATGAATATTTCAGGCCGAGAAGATCCCCAACTTCTTGCTGATTGGGCAAGCACATTTTAAGCTCCGTCACCCCTGGTTGATCCAGCGCTAACCCTGGAGCTCTCCTTTTTTAAGCTGCTCCTGGATTAGTTTCACAAGACCATTACTTGCTTCCGGAAAGCATACACCAATACCCTCCTGCTTAACCCAGCGGACTTTCCAGGAAAAGAGAGCCCGCAGGAACAGGTATCAATAATATGATAACATGCTTTTTTATTTTTATGCAAGAAAAATTTTTTGTCCCATGCAGGAAATCCCTTCGTATGTCACATCACGGCATGCAGCTTTGCCAAATCCTTGCAGTTTACCATTCACAAAATTGCCACTGTAGGAAATAGTTCCATCGTTGAAATATTGAAATATTACTGCAATACAAGATAACAAACGAAAAACAGCAACTGGAGGAACGGAAATATATGGGGGTTCAGGCCGGGCTTCGCGGGTGGTTCAACTTTCTGTATTGGCTATATTGGCGAATTGTTTTTTGAATTTCTCGAATTCCTCCTCGAGTGCTATCCGCAATTTCAGTTTAACCAAAAATTTTTGCAGTTTGTCGCGCCTTGCCTGATCAATCTTTTTATGGTCGATTTTTTCAAGGCATTCCAAGGACTCCCTAAGATTGCCACTTTTTACAAATTTCCCAGCTTTATCGAAAATCTCGTTCCATTTCCCTAAATTAACTTTTATTTTGCCTATTGTTTTTTCTTTTATGAAATTCTGCCATTTCCCCCAAACAGACGTTCCAGAGCTCTCACTTTTCTCGGCAGTCGGAGAGGAAACAATATTCAGGTTGTCAAAATCAACCTGCAGCTCTTGGAGTGTTGGTATTTTCTCGCTCGCCATACACGACAGACCAGTTTCAAATGGTATTTCTTCCGCATGATCATCGAGAAACTCTCTGAATGGTTCTCCATTTTCGATCAGCTTTTCCAGCTCCTGCACAATCGGAGGTATTTTATACTTGGCAAAATCGAGTTGTTTTTGAAAATACGCAATTTGCTGCTGCATCGTCTGCAATTCTTCTTGCAATCCTTTTATTTTTTCAGTCAGCTTTTTTTCGGTCCTTTCGGAATACTTGCTCTCAATATCCGCAACGTCCCTCAGGCACGAGCGCTTTGTCAGCAAGCACCCAACCGAAACCGAAGCAACGGCCACGCCACAATTCAGCAAGCAGATTATTAATACTTTTTTCTTTTCACTCATTATTTAGATTGTGAAATACTTTCTGGACATCGTCATTATCTTCCAATATATCCAACAATTTCATCAGAGTGTGCTTATATTCTTCTGGGCATATTATAAAGGAAGTTGGCATCCACACAAGTCCGGACTCAACAGGATCTCCAAACTTCTTTACAAAAGCGTCCCTGACCTTGGCAAAATCATCCACGGGGCAGGTAATTCGCGTGTACCCACCAGATTCTTCGACATCTTCTGCTCCGTTCTCTACTGCGAAGTCAAACATCTTGTCGAAACTAGCAACAAAATTTTTGTATATCAGGCTGCCGACCCTATCGAACAAGAAAGCGACGCTCCCGTTTTCCCCTAGGTTCCCTCCGAATTTCGAAAAAGCAGAGCGAACCTCGGATGCGGTTCTATTTCTATTATCTGTCAGCGACTCGACTATTATAGCAACCGCCCCAGGGCCATAGCCTTCATAGCGCACCTCTTCGTAGACGGCATCATCATCTCCTCCAATCGCCTTGGCCATAGCCCTCTCTATGTTATCCTTCGGCATGTTTTGCTCTCTAGCTGCCGCTAGCGCGGCGCGTAGCCTTGGATTGGCCGTGTGATCCGCCCCCCCAATCTTGGTTGCGACCGTAATTTCGCGCGCTATTTTGGCAAACACCTTCGCTCTCTTAGCGTCCTGAGCTCCCTTGCGGTACATAATATTTTTGAACTGCGAATGACCCGACATATTCTTATAAACGTTCCCAACATATATTCCCGCCACCTTCTGATGGTAGCACATCCTGCGAGAGACCGCAACACATAGTTGCACATGCACACTTCGCTATGCTTTATGCTGATCTAGAGCGAAAATTTATATCCGGCTCCAAGTACAAATTTATGATCAGAATATTTGACAGAAACGTCATTATTCTTCAGATACTGCTCAGCCACACTATTGAATACTGAAGTTATGTCGACCTTAAAGCCATACACATATGAGCCCTCTAGGAAAACATTTTTAGTAATGTCGAACTTCGCGCCACAACCAGCTCCAACACAGAACTTCGTACCCTTATCTTCGGTTCCCACTGCGCCAGTTATCGTAGATGGTGAACTCGTTGTGCTGGTTGAAATTGTGGCTGTTCCAGTAGCCTCTAAAGACGTTTTAAATCGCTTTGCGCCAAAGTCTCCCTTAACGAAGACTGTCACCCTATCGGTAACGGCATATCCGATTATAGGAGTAAAGGCAAAGTACCCGTTCGTCTCTCCCTTTGTACGCAGCTTGGCCTCTCCAACACTGGTGCCATTGACATTGACCGGCAAGCTGAGCTCATTCTTAATTTCGCCACTACTGTAACCTCCGCCGAGACGAAGTCCGATAGCAAGTCGATTTATGTATTTGACTCCTCCAATAAATATTCCTCCGTCAAAGCCAGTCCCCGTGCTCGAGAGCAATTCCTTTTCATCTTTGTCTTTGTCTTTGTCTTTGTCTGAACTTGAATTAGTGGTAGTTGTGGTAGCGCTGGTCTTATGAAAAGCCCCTGCCTTTCCCAGCAGCACACCTCCCTCTAATCCTACCTCTAATCCTACCTCAACTCCGCTTTTGAGACCAAAACCCGTGTCTGTCGTTCCCCCACTTTTGCCACCACTTTCGTTTGCGAATGCACCACCCGCTGCCATGACGGCAGCAACAGCAACCGATACTAAAACAATCCTATCCATAACGCTCCCCTTTATAAAAACTACCATACATATAAATTCTATCCCCAAAGATGCAATAGTTAAATAACAAACGTACAAAATGGACGCAACAAAAACCCGTTAGTTGCATATTTGCCACTACGACCATCGCGTGGTGATTTTGCGTATCAACAGAGCACAATCTATGGAATATTTGCTTCAACAGGAGGAGTCTCTTTTTTATGTTTGATATTGAGGAAAACGAGAAGTGGAGAAGCGACAAATATCGACGAAAACGTACCTATTATGATGCCAACGAGGATTGGGAGGCTGAAGTTAGCGATGACCTTCCCTCCGAAAAGATATAGTGCGACAACGGCGAGCAACGTTGTCGTTGCCGTTAAAGTTGTTCTAGACAGCGTTTCGTTCAGACTTCTGTTAACCAAATCCTTTATACTGGAATTCTTATAACGTTTCAAGTTTTCGCGTATTCTATCGAATATAACAACGGTATCATTTATCGAATAGCTTGCTGTAAGCAGGATAGCAGTAATAGATACTTCGTTGAATTCAAGAGGGAATATCGAAAACAACCCGAATATCAGGGCACAATCATGCAAAAGAGCAACTATTGCGCACAATCCAAATTGCCATTCGAAACGGACTATAATGTAAATCAGCATTGCTATTAGCGCAAAAACAACTGCTTTAATGGCGTTCGACACAAGCTCCTCTCCGACCTTTGGACCAACTGTCTCAACTCTCTTATACGTGACTCCGTCCCCAAGAGCGCTTTTGATATTCTGAATTGCTGTGGCTTGATCTGTCCCGTCATCGGATTTTTCAAGTTTTATAGAGAATTCATTCTGAGCACCAAATTGCTGGATTGCAACTTCCCCAAGATTCAGCTTGCCGAGCTTGTCCCGCAAATCCTGCACATTCGAAGTTCCCGGCATGGCAACTTCGAATATATAGCCTCCTTGAAAATCTATCCCATAGTTCAGCCCCTTGAAAGTCATGAACCCAAGGCAAGTTAAGACAAGCATAATCGAAACAACAAACATGTATTTGCACTTTCCAACGATATCTATTCTTGTTCCGTATGGTATTAGGTGTAATCTAAACATATTTCCTCTCTATATAACGACTACCTTGTTCTTATTCTTTTTAATCCACATCGCAACGATTGCCTTTGTTAATGAAAACGTTGTGAATAGAGATGCAAGAGTTCCAATAGCCAGTGTCACAGCAAACCCCTTGATTGGGCCGGATCCAAATTCGTATAGGACTATTGAACCGACAAGAGTTGTGAAATTAGAATCAATAATCGTTGTCGTTGCCATTTTATATCCCTGCGATATTGCCAACGATTGTTTTATTCCTAATCGCATTTCTTCTCGTATTCTTTCATATATCAAAACATTTGCATCAACAGCCATCCCAATCGTTAGGGCAATACCAGCTATCCCTGGGAGAGTCAGCGTTGCCCCAAGAAGAGTCAGTGCGGCAAATAATAAAATGATATTGAATGTTAGGGATACAACGGAAAATGATCCAAACAATCCGTATGAAAGAATCATAAAAATCGAAACAAGGGCAAAAGCAACAGCAACAGCGACCTTTCCATCGGAAATCGAGTCAGCTCCGAGACTCGGCCCGACATTTCTTTCTTCGACGATACTCAGCGGAGCCGGCAGGGATCCCGCCCTCAGAAGCAAAGCCAATTCAGTTGCCTCTTCCATCGTGAAATGCCCCGTAATCACGGCTGAGCCATTATTAAGGACGGCCTGAAAGACGGGGGCGCTCAAGACCTTTCCATCGAGAACCATTGCAAATTGCTTGTGTAGGTATTTGGCGGAGAGTTCCGCTATCTTCCTTGTTCCTTCAATATTGTCAAATTTTATAGAGACACACGGACCACCACCCTGATTGTCGATATTCATCTGCGCATCAACAAGGGACTTTCCAGTAAGAGATACCTGCTTTTTAATTGGGACGTATGTCACAACACCCTCTCCGCGTTCTTCTGGCAAATACATAACTCCTGGCTTGCTGGGCAACTTCGGTTTCTCGCCTGCGTTAACAGTAATCGATTCAAGAGTTTCATCAACTCCATGAAATGTAAGGAGGGCAGTCTTCCCAAGAAGTTTCTTGATCTCCTCCGGATTTTCAACGCCAGGAAGCTGGACAATTATTCGATCCTTTCCCTGGCGCAATATCGTTGGTTCCTTGGTTCCCGATTCATCGATCCTGTGCCTGATAACTTCTATCGATTCATCAACAATTCTTTTCGTAAATTTATCAATAAATTTCTCGGAAATTGCAAACGAAACTTCAATGCCTTTTTCTTGATTTGCCCCAGAAGCTGCACCAGAGCCATCCTGTGAAAACTCAAGCTCTGGCTCTATTTTGAAGAATGACTTCTTGACGGTCCCCACGTCTTTACTATCCGCAAGCTTCACGACGACCTTGTCCTTTCCCTTTGAGAATCCTATCCTTTGATACTTGATATTCTGTTTTCTAAGCTGCTTTCGAGCTTCATCGATGATGCTTTCTAGGTGCTCACTTGTCACAGAATCGATATCAACTTCGAGCTGAATATGAGAACCACCCCGAAGCTCCAGCCCGAGACTGACCGTGTGCTGCAAAAACCTGGGCAATTTATTAAAAAGATCCGGGCCCAGGCTCGATGGAACCGCCAATATTAAGCCCAAGAAACATACACAGAATGTCAAAAAGACTCGCAACTTCGAAACAACTAACATACTCTTTCACCTCTCCTCTTTGTTCATCCTGATATTCAGCTATCTCTTCCTTTGGCAGTTGTGCCGCCGCCTCCCTTCCTTCCCTGCGAAACCCTGGCAGACACTGGGGAAGCTGTATTCTTTGCCGGCCGCCCAGCCGTCTTCTTGTGGCCTTTTTTAGCCGTTACTAAATTGCCTTCAAGATCCTCTCCCTTCTTGGCCTCGTCCTTATTCTCCACACTGCTCTCCAACAGCAGAACGCCAGGAGAATCACGAAGATCTGTGGCT
>JAIROR010000099.1 GCA_031257415.1 Holosporales bacterium
ATTCTAACAAAGAAAAGTTAAAAAAAGGTTAACACGCGGTCGTTTTTTCCAATTATTTTTGCGGCAGTTAAATTTTTCTGTGTAAAATAGGTGGTTTGTTAATAGTTTGTTAAGGAAGTTGGCAAAAACCAAGGGAAAGCAATAGTTCTCTGAAATCGACCCAGGAGCCCGCTCCGGTTGCTTTCCATTCCAAATCCTTTATTGACTGGGTCTTTTCGATAATCTCTAGCCCAGTAAGGTCATTTTAGGGTATAATAGCACAACACGGGTTGGTTTTGAAGGATCCAGGAAATGGATTTATTGCATAAGGACGCGTGGCGAGATCTTGCCACATATAAGGAGTTGTATGAGTATTCGATAGAACATCCAGTTGAATACTGGGCTGCCCAGGCCGACAGGCTGGCGTGGATCAAGCGGCCCGAGATTATTTATGATGGAAAGGCGTGGTTCGCGGATGGAATCGTGAATGCGTGTTATAACTGCGTTGACAGACATGCCATTGCGACTCCCGATAAGGATGCGATGATTTGGCAAAGCGGGAGTGATATAGGAGTTTCTGAAAAGTTTACTTTTAAGGAGCTTTTGAGGGAAGTCAGCAGGTTTGCGAATGTCCTCAGGATGACTGGCCTGACCAGGAATGACTATGTAACAGTCCATATGCCGATGGTTCCTGAAGCCATATTTGCCTGTCTTGCGTGCGCGAGGCTTGGAATTCCATATACTGTTGTATACACTGGGTTTTCTCCTCACTCCGTTGCCCTTCGCATGAACAATTGCAATTCGAGTTTCGTTATAACTTGCGATGCCAATAGACGAGGAGAAAAGCTTATATCCCTGAAGGAAGGCCTAGACAATTTGCGAGAAATAGTTACTGACAGAAAAATCAGGGCTCTCATAATCAAGAAACAAGGAATTGAGACGACCTGGGATGATTCACTTGACATAGACTATTACGAACTCGCCGCTGGGGTATCAACTGAGTGCCCGATAACTCCAGTGATGTCAAATGATGATCTCTTCATATTATATACATCTGGTTCAACGGGGCAACCAAAAGGTATTCTTCATGGAACAGGTGGACTTTTGCTGTTCTCGTCTTTGACTCATAGATATTTCTTTAATATACGCGATGACTCCGTTTTTTGGTGTAGCGGAGATATAGGATGGATGGGAGGGCAAGCGTATTCACTTATCGCTCCTTTGTGCAATGGAACAACAACTGTTATATACGAAGGAATTCCGACGTATCCCTCTCCATCTATGTTTCCGATGATTATAGATAAACATAAGATATCTTCGTTTAATACTGCTCCGACTGCAATAAGGGCAATGATGAGTTATCCAAAAGAAAAGGTTTTTGAAGGAACATCGATGGATTCGCTTATGAATATTGGAGTCTTCGGAGAGGTTATAAACAAGGACGCATGGGAATGGTATTTCGAAGAATTTGGAAAAGGAAGATGTCCGATAGTGAATATGTGGGGGCAAACGGAGATAGGAGGAGTGAACATATCGCCTCTCTGTAACATGGATGATATGAAGACATATGGTCATGTTGGGCGTCCTTTTTTCGGCAACAAGATCTTTATTGATTCGGAAGCAGTTGGGCCGAATGAGCAGGGAGCTATGTTTATGGAGATTTCATCTCCTGGTATGCTCAAAGGGGTTTTTGGCGAGGCAGATATGAATCAATACTATTCGAAAATTGAAGGAATGTATTGGGCTGGCGATGAAGCTTATTATGACGATAAGGGTTTTTTTTGGATAACTGGGCGCATAGACGATGTTCTTAATGTTTCTGGCCATAGGGTCAGCCCCCTTGAGATTGAAAATGTATTAATAAGTGACGAGGCAGTACTTGAAGCTTCGATTGTTGGATATCCCCATGCCATAAAGGGCGAAGGAATATACGCGTTTGTTGTTCTTAAGAAAGGAAATATTAGTGAAGCAGAAAAACAAGAAATAAGAAAGCGCCTGATAGATAAGGTGAAAACAATAATAAGCCCAATTACTAAGCCAGATATAGTAACGTTTGTTAAAGATCTTCCGAAGACTCGCTCCGGCAAAATCATGAAGAGGATTCTCCGAAAGGTGGCGGCGGAGATTTTTGACAATATCGGAGATATTACGGCTCTTCAGAATCCAGAGTGCATTCCGTGGCTTATAGAGGGAGTGACTGGAGTCAGGGCACTAGACGAGCCAGAACTGAAGATTGCGTAATATTTTTGGGTTATTAGGCATGGCAGATAGGTATATTGTTCTTAGTCGCAAATACAGACCCAAAAGACTTGAAGATCTTATAGGGCAGAGTGTTTTATATGAAACTATCAAAAAAGGCATTGACAGCAACAGGATACCTCATGCTTTTATATTTCATGGAATCAGGGGAATAGGCAAAACTACGGTTGCCAGGATAATAGCAAGGTGTTTGAACTGCAAGCAGGGAATAACCAGTTCCCCCTGCGGAACTTGTGGTTCGTGCCTTGCTATGGATAATGACAATCATCTTGATGTAATGGAAATAGATGCAGCCAGTAGGACAGGTGTTGATGATATCAGGGAGATTATAGATTCATCTCAATACATGCCAGTTATCGGTAGATTTAAGATCTTCATAATAGATGAAGTCCATATGCTTTCAAAGAGCGCTTTCAATGCCCTTTTGAAAACACTGGAGGAACCCCCAGCGCATGTTAAGTTTATTTTTGCAACAACGGAAGTGCAGAAAGTGCCTGATACTGTTCTTTCGAGGTGCCTGGAATTCAATTTAAAACCTGTATCAACGGAGGTTATTGCCAATCATGTTAAGAAAATAGCAAGTTGCGAAGGAATAGGCATTGAAAACGATTCAGCTCAGCTCATTGCGACAGAAGCGGAGGGTTCAGTCAGAGATTCATTGTCAATTCTCGAGCAGGCAATAGTATTATCGATAGAGACCAAGATAATTACAAAAGATACAGTCATCTCTATGCTTGGTGGAGCAAAGAATTCGGATATAGAAGAATTGCTCGGACTTATCCTTTCAGGGAATACACGCGCCTCACTGATCAAATCAGTTGCAATCCTCGAAGAAGGAGCAGATCCATATGTTATTTATAAAAACATCCAAGAGAAATTGTATAGAATAATAGTCAGAAAAGCAGCGGACAAAAACTCAATTAATTATAATTTGTCCAACCTTCTATACATATGGCAAATACTTTTGCAGCAGTTTGGCAATATAAAGAATTCGTCGCATCCAGAGCAAGTATTGAATGTTGCTATCATTATTATAGCGTATACATCTTCGTTTCCATCGATAGAAAGCTTGATGATCCAAGAAAAGAAAGATGAGAGAAATCCCTGCAAGGAGGCGATTGCCAGCGACGTCTCCGAGCTTATAGACAATAAAAGCAAACTTATCGATAATATTTTGAAACGATTCCCGGGTTCAATTGTTTCAGAGATAGAATAAAATGCTCCAAGATCCCCAGAATTCAATTGTTTCAGAGATAGAATAAAATGCTCCCTGTTCTTGAGCTATTACACGTATACAAGAGCTTTGCTGGAGTCGATGTCCTAGTGGATATTAATCTCCAAATTAAAAAGGGAGAGAGCATAGCCCTTGTAGGAGAAAGTGGATCGGGCAAAACAACCCTTCTCCAAGTTGCTGCTCTTCTTGAAAAACACGATAAAGGCAGCGTACTCATAAATAACACTTTGACCAACAATATGAACGAATCGAATAAAACATTGATTAGAAAGAAGAATATAGGATTCATTTATCAGTTTCATAATCTATTGCCGGAATTTACGAGTCTTGAAAATGTAATGATTCCCCTCATGATAAACGGCGAAAGCAAAGGCCGCGCAAGGGAAAAGGCCGAGGACCTGATTATATCGGTTGGGCTTGAGCATAGAAAAGATCAATATCCAAAAAAATTATCTGGCGGAGAACAACAGAGAGTAGCGATAGCCCGCGCCCTTGCTCTTTCTCCAAACATAATAATCGCCGATGAACCAACGGGCAACCTTGATAACACAACCTCCAGCAAAGTTTTCAACCTATTCGTTGAAATGATAAATAAAAACGGTATGTCTTTATTGATGGCGACTCATAATCTGGAGTTTGCCGACAAGTTGGCAAAAAAAATCCTAATTAAAAATGGATCGTTAACTGTTTGTTAATAATTAAATAGTAGAATAGAATTAAGTTTGATTTTTTACGAGGCCTATGTATGGTTAGAATTGCAACTTTGTTTTTGTTATTATGCTTGACTGCTTCTTCTTTTTCATATCCATATAGCTCACCATCATCATCATTTGGTAGAAGATCGTCCTCTTCATATAGCTCACCATCATCATCATTTGGCAGAAGATCGCCCTCTCCATATAGCTCGCCATCATCATCATTTGGCAGAAGATCGTCCTCTCCATATAGCTCACCATCATCATTTGGCAGAAGACCATCCGGCTCGAACCAGGGCAATCTATTTTCTAGAAGACCGTCCGGCTCGAACCAGGGCAATCTATTTTCTAGAAGACCATCCGGCTCGAACCAGGGCGGTCTATTTTCTAGAATGGGATCGTCTTTGGGCCTTAATAGAGGCTCCAACCATGATGAATCTGGAATTTCCCCTGCTGAAGAATTTGGAAATGATGCGCTCAAAGAAGCCACCAATACTACTCAAGGGGTAATTGAGCTACTTGGTAAGGGACTGGCCAATATTATAACATCAGCAACAAAGACTGCTCAAAAGAGAGTAGGGCTGGACTATCGCGATGCACTGCAGAAAAAGAAAGAAAAAAGACGAAAGAAAGCCGAAAAAGAAGCAAGAGCAAGGGGAAAAGCTGCCAAACCAGGGGCAAACCTAAAAGGCTCCCCCCCAATGGTAAAGAAAAAAACCACTAGCCGAAATGCTGGCCTAAGAAGAGGCTCCACCTTGAACAGAGGCTCTACTTTAAACAGAGGCTCTACTTTAAACAGAGGCTCCACTTTAAACAGAGGCTCCACCTTGAACAGAGGCTCCACCTTGAACAGAGGTTCCACCTTGAACAGAGGCTCTACTCTAGGTAGAGGGGGGCAGTCTAATGCATACCGCTCTAGTAATCCATACGGCGGCACCTACGCTGGGCGCGCGACTCCTTATTCGATGGGTAGCAGGAGCTCCAACACGTATGGCAGTTCTTCTCAAAACGCAAGTCGAAACAACAGCGGATACCCCAGTCGAAATAACAGCGGATACCCCAGTCGAAATAGCAGCGGATACCCCAGTCCAACATACTCTGGAAGCGCAAGATCTCCTTGGAGGTAGCAGATCTCAGTTATAAAGATAATAGACAATAACATAAGGATCATGAGGATTTGGAATACTCCGAGTTTCGCGAAGAAAAGGACCTTATAAAATCGATCCAGGTGCCCGCTCTGGTTGCTTCCATTTCCAATTTTTTTCGCATGGGATAAAGATGGGACAAAGATGGGACAAAGATGGGACAAAAAAAGTTCTTGCATAAAAACGAAAAACATGTTATCCTATCATTAGCACCTGGTCTCTGCAGGATCCGTGGGTGTTGTGGTATGGCCTGTGGTAAGTCTATCATTGGCTGTGTGCTGTTCTGTCTGTGCCATATTGCACAAGGCGCATGTGTATGCATGCATGCATGTGCGTGTGTCGGCGGTTGAATTCCGTGGCGCGCATATAGCACGGATGTACATGTGCATGCATGTGTGTGTCAGCGGTTGAATTCCGTGGCGCGCATATAGCATGGATGTGTATGCATGTGTGTGTCAGCGGTTGAATTCCGTGGCGCGCATATTATGCGTGTGTATGTGCGTGTACATGTGTGTGTGTTTTTTGGCATGGCCAGTGGGGTATGCATAAGATTATTGTTTCTTTTTTTGTAATCCACAAAAACCCCAACATTTCCCTCCAACGTTAACGATTCCTTAACTCTTTTATGAAATACTGAAGGAATGAGGGTGGCGGGGGCGACTTAATCTTTTACGGTAAGGTGATGTTTACTGCGCT
>JAIROR010000087.1 GCA_031257415.1 Holosporales bacterium
TTATCCTAATATGGGCATTGGTATGGGCACGGGCGTCAATCCTTATCCTAATATGGGCATTGGTATGGGCGTCAATCCTTATCCTAATATGGGCATTGGTATGGGCGTCAATCCTTATCCTAATATGGGCGGTGGTACGTTTGGCAATCCTAACATGTGGAATCCTTATATGAGCATTGGTATGGGCGTCAATCCTTATCCTAATATGGGCGGTGGTATGTTTGGCAATCCTAACACGTTGAATCCTTGGCAGATGGGGATGCCTCAACAAATGCAGATGCCTCAACAAATGCAGATGCTTCAACAAAGTAATAAGGCTCCTGACCCAAGTCTTAATCTCAATCCTGTAAATAACCAGGTCTCTACGAATAATCAGGTTGTTGATGCCGGAGCTCGAGTCCAAGAATTCTGGCAAGAAAATCTCGACAAGATGACAGGTTCGTACCAAAAATTGCAAATGCAACGTTTGGAATGGGGGTTAAAAACGCCAGCAGGGTGCTATAAGGAGCTCCAGGATGCATGCGACGATTGTAGAACGAAAGCAAACAATAATGATACTTCTTATGTGAAACGTATTGATTATATAAAACAGGCGGCTGGTGATAAATTTCGTGATTTGATGGGGGAAGTACTTCAAAAAGCCGTTCAAAAAAGAGACAGTATTTTAGAAGGAAAGACAACAAGTGGTGCGAATATAGATAGAGGTGTGTTTCTAATAAACATTAATAACGCTGTTTCAGAAGCTGCTGAATATTTCTCGAAAAAAGTATTGGAAGTGCTCGAACATGTGGTTAACTATGCAAGGATGGGAGCCCCATTGCCTCATGGAACTATCTGCAATGTGGATGGTTATGCGAAAGAAGCTCAGGGTATTTTTGATAAAAAAATGGCTACGTTGGAAGAAGACTCTGTATAATTTTGGTGAAAAATGGCTGTGTTGATAAATAAATGTTTATCATGCTTCATCTTGGCAAGAGCCGAAAATAAAAATGGCAGAGTACGGTGAGCTACTCTGCCATTGCTAGAAGTTAAATTCTTTTAGTTATAAGCTCATCAGCAACACCAACAGCACAAACAAGAAGCAGGATGCCAATTGGGGGACACAAATAAGTAGCAGCGCCTATAGCAGCAGCAGTTCCAACTCCTAAAGCAGTATAACCGGAATATTTAAAGATCTCCCCCACAATACTTCTCTTGCGGAGTTTTCCGTTTTCCCATACGTACTTGACTACCTTTCCATTGGGATGCCTGATCGTGCACTTGCCATCTCCTACACCACGTTTCCATTTTCCCTCGCACACGTCCCCGTTCTTGTGCGTGTATTTGCCTTCTCCATGCATTTTGTCATTGCACCATTGACCTTCATATACATCCCCGTTCTTGTGCGTGTATTTGCCTTGTCCATGCATTCTGTCATTCCACCATTGACCTTCATATATGATTTTTCCGTCCTTGTTCGTGTATGTGCCTTTTCCATGCATTTTGCCATTCTCCCATCCACCTTCATATACATCCCCGTCCTTGTGCGTGTATTTGCCTTGTCCATGCTTTTTGCCATTCTCCCATCCACCTTCATATATGGTTTTTCCGTTCTTGTTCGTGTATTTGCCTTGTCCATGCATTTTGCCATTCTTCCATTGACCTTCATATACATTCCCGTCTGGGTCCGTGTATTTGCCTTGTCCATGTCTTTTGCCATCCTTCCATCCGCCTTCATATATGGTTTTTCCGTTCTTGTTCGTGTATTTGCCTTCTCCATGCATTTTGTCATCCTTCCATTGACCTTCATGCACATTCCCGTCCTTGTCCGTGTATTTGCCTTGTCCATGTCTTTTGCCATCCTTCCATTGACCTTCATAGCTATCCCCATTTGACCATGTGTATTTGCCTTGTCCACGTATTTCACCTTCCTCCCGTTCACCTTCATATACGTCTCCGTTTGCGTATGTGCATTTGCCTTTTACACGCGTTTTGTCATACGCCAATTGACCTTCATACACATTCCCGTTTTTGTCTATGAATTTACGATATATATTCGGTTTTACTTCATTCGATTCGTCTTTGTCAAGCTCTATAGTTTTAGTTTCGGCTGTCAAAGCTTCGGTTGTCGAAAGTTCGACATCACTCAGCTCTTTGAAAGAAACACTTAGACCCACCTGACAGTCTTTGTTCTCAACCTCTTTTCCATTCTCAGTCGTATTTGGCACTGATGCCCCTGTCACGCTGAGGATAGCAACAAGGCTTCCTAATTTTAATTTCGCATTCATTTCATTCTCCTATCAAAAAACAACCGATCTGACAATGTGAATATTACCATAACAAAAATATTATTGCAATAATATTTTTAACATCAAGAGGAGATAATTTGTAAAATCAACATGACAGAGTATGACGAGCTACTCTGCCATTAGAAGTTATTCATATACTCTTTTTAGAGGATTTTTCTTCACAAGCTGGGCGCAGCGTCTTGACATCGCCATTTTTTACAGCCATAATTTCACATGTGTTTGTTGGCATGAGTCTGTTAAAAATGGCTAAATTGTATTTTTATTATTCAGCGATGAACGCTGGAAAGACAACGAAACTTCTTCAAAGCAACTTCAATTACAGGGAGAGGAACATGGATACGATTCCGTATACGTATGAATTTGATAACCGTTTTGGGGTTCCGAAGATTTCTTCGAGAATTGGAATTTCGGCGGATGCGGTCTTGTTCAACAAGAACACCAATATATATGATGATGTCCTAGCAAGAAAAAATCCAAGAACGTCCTGTATTCTGGTTGACGAGGCGCAGTTTTTAACCAAGAATCAAGTTTCTGATTTGTGCAGAGTTGTTGATGAGCTTGGGATTCCTGTCCTCACGTATGGTCTTCGAAGCGATTTCTTGGGGGAGCCTTTCGAGGGAAGCCTGTACTTGCTGTTATGGGCCGATGAGCTCGTGGAGGTCAAAACAGTTTGTCACTGCGGAAGAAAAGCTACAATGAATGCGAAATTTGATGCTAACAAAAATATTGTTAGAGCGGGGGAACAAATAGACATAGGCGGCAACGAAAAATACGTTTCGTTATGCAGGAAACATTACCGCGAAGGAAACATTGGCTCATAAAAACTACCGATCACCAGAAGATTCTGGATATAAGTTCAGTTATTTTGAGCAGAAGATAGTTAAAGTAGAACCTGCAGAATCCGAATATAGAGGGTGAAGTAAAATGCAAATCATCATTTAATGAAAAAATTATGAAACATTGGAGGCAATATATGATATACTAAAACCAGCTAACAAAGATATGTTCTAATACTCCATCTAACGAACTAAAGTCCTTCATAATACTTCTAATCTTCCCCTTAAGCCAACTCCAGAATCTCTCTATAGGATTAAGATCAGGACTATATGGAGGCAAGTATACAAGCTTGCATCCTGCTTTCTCTATTAATTTTTTAGTTCTCTTGCTCTTATGGAAACTTGCATTATCCATTACTATTACTTTGTCTGGTCCTACCTCTGGTAATAAGCACTTCTCTAACCATATATTAAATACTTGATTTATCTATTACCTGACGCCTAAAAATTCTTCAGCATTACAGGCGGCCAACGCTCCAGCTCCAGCTGCGTATACCGCCTGCTTCAAGGAACCGCTCACGACATCCCCGGCAGCAAATATTCCGCGGCACGAGGTTTCTGCAGAACCATTTTGTGTTTTTATGTATCCTTCATCGTCAAAGTCCAGAATATCTCCAATAAATTCTGTGACAGGGCGAGTACCAATTGCAATAAAAACTCCGTTCACCGGAAGAACTGTTTTCTCTCCACCATTAACATCTTCAATAACAATCTCTCTGACTTTCGAATCTCCAACAATTCGCGAGACGACGGAGTTCCACAGAATATGGATCTTCGGATTATCGGACGCTCTATGACACATGATATTGTCAGCCCTAAAGCTGTCCCTTCTATGGAGCAAAAAGACATCGTCAGCAAATTGAGTCAGAAAGATTGCTTCCATAAGAGCAGAGTTTCCTCCTCCGATGACAGCAACTCTCTTCCCACGATACATCGGACCGTCGCACGTTGCGCACCACGAAACTCCTTTATTGGACAATTCCAATTCTCCAGGAATGCCAAGTTTCTTATGGGAGGCGCCAGTTGCAATAACAACACTTCTCGATGATACTGTAACTCCATCTGAAAGAAGAATTAAGAACACTTCGTCTTTTGTTTTTTCTATTTTTTTCACACTTTCGAATATTATCTTCGCTCCGCATGACTCAGATTGCTCCATCATTTTCGCCATAAAGTCTGCCCCATCTATCGATCTAAATCCAGGGAAATTCTCGATAACGCTCGTCTTTGTCAATTGCCCTCCGGGCTCCTCGCCGGATATCACCGTTGGCGATAACCCAGATCTTGCCGCATATATCGCACACGTCAGCCCTGCAGGTCCAGAACCAACAATCACTATCTGTTCCATTTTTACATGAATCCCAAATTTCGGAGCACACCATCATAGTACCAGAAGAAGTCTGCTATGCGTAACTTAAAAATCACATATTTTCATGGAGGAATCATGGGAATGTCTTTTTCAGCAATGGTATTTTCAATCATAAATGCTCCACAAATAATCACCTGCGTTGCTCAATATATACTTTTATATTTTTGGTTTTGTCTTTCCTGAATACACACCTTGCGATATTAATCGCTTTAAAATTGTTTGAACTAATTGCAAGTGCCGCTCTCTCGAGCAGTGAATATGAAATAATTTTATTATTACCCATTCTCTCTATTGCTTTTTTTATAATCCTTGTTTGGATTTCAAGATGGCTTTTAATAAATGGTTCCCTTTTTATATACCAACTGCTGAATGTTTCTTCAAACATTTCTTCAAATGCTTTTTGAGCTATCTCGTCAAGGCAACTCTCGGCTCGCTGCAATCTTGAGATTGATGTGCTGGTGTTGTGCATATCCAGTCCATATTTGCTGAACGTTTTATATCCTTTCCTGAATCGTACTCTCTCATACGCTTCATCATCATTCATTGGATCGCAAACGTATTCGCAAATACCAAATTTATTATGCAGAGTTTCAATAATATCTTCGCGCGTATAATTAAGCAGAGGTCTTATAATATCGATTTCATTATTAACCAAAATATGTTTCATAGAACAAAGGCCGGTTAAGCCGGAGCCACGCGAAAGCCTCATCATAAACGTTTCCCACTGATCGAGCAAGTGGTGCGCAACCAAAAGGACTTTGATCTTCTTGAGCTTGCAAAAATTAATAAGCAAATTATACCTTGCTTCCCGAGCCCTATTCTCAAGGTTGCCAACAGTAAAGGCCTCGTGATCCCACACCAAAACTTCGCTCTTTATATTTTTTTCACTAAGAACTTTAATAATCGGCAGTATCTCAGAACTAGATTCGTCACGAAGCTTGTGATCAACAAAGACAGCATACATATCGACACTATGCGAAACTGCAAACTCATGAGCAAGAAGGGCCAAACATAGACTATCAGCCCCCCCTGAAGTTGCCACCACGAAATTCTCGATCGGAATGTTCATATTTTTGATGATCACGCTACAGATAACGCTTGCCCGAAGTTATAACATAACGATATAATATTTACACAAAGCGCGGGCGTAGTTCAATGGTAGAACAC
>JAIROR010000001.1 GCA_031257415.1 Holosporales bacterium
GCACTTTGATTGGCATTCGATTGGCATTCGGTTGCACTTCGATTGGCATTCGGTTGCACTTCGGTTGTCATTCGATTGGCATTTGGTTGCACTTTTTTTTCATTCCTGTCGTTTTTGGGCTGCAGTTTTTGAGCATTTTCTGGTCATTTTTTGATCACTTCTTGCTTATCTTTTGAGCATTTTCTGGTCATTTTTCGTTCACTTCTTGTTTATCTTTTGAGCATTCTTTGATCATTTCTTGCTTATCTTTTGAGCATTTTCTGGTCACTTTTTGATCACTTCTTTGATCGATCTTGCAAGATCTTTCTTGCAGTTTCGCAAGCATACACCAACACCCTCCTGATTAACCCAGCGAACTTTCCAGGAAAAAAGAGTCCGCAGGAACAGGTGTTAATAATCTGGTAGCACATTTTTTTATTTTCATACAAGAAATATTTTTGTCCCATCATGGCCAAAGTCTATAGAACCAAAACACTTTTGGGGGCGGCTCAAGGTGCCTGCCTCCCTGGCAAAAATCAATACAATATAGAGACCGTTGAATAATGCTCTACATCGAGCATTCCGCAGAGCATCTATTCTGCCAAATAGTCCCTTTTACTGCGACTCAAACAGTTTACGCAAAACATCCACTATCCAAAGATCGGTAAACATACCTATAGTCGATTCCATTCAACAGCCTCGTATATCAACTTCTAACAGAGCTCAACGCATGTTCGATCTGTCAGAAGCCAATAAAGATTCAATATCTATTCTACATCTATTCTACTTGTTCTTGTTCAGGCTCCGGTCTCTAAGATCACTAGCCTTCTTGTAAATGTCAGTAACTGCATCAGTTAAATCGTTTGCATACCAATGAGACAACAAGAGATTATCCTCCACCCTACCGTTATTATTGTTGATACAGCCCACAATATGATAAGCAGCCCCTCTGAAATCCTTTCCCCATTTGTTCAAAGTGTCTGCACAAAACTCGCAGAGCTCAGAATAGTATTCTTCTGAAATTTTAAAACAGTCCAAAAATGGCTTCATGGGAAAAACTTCGGTGTCAACTTTTAGAGCGGGGGCCTTGCTATCGTTATTGAATTCCACATCATTCCTTGTTTGCATAGCGGTGACCAAAATAGATACAAAAGCCCCATCATTGCCCGCCCTGACCACAGGGCTACAGCACTGAACCAATCCTTCCCGCCTCATATTATCAACTTCAATTATGTCCTCCTTTTTATCGACACGAAAAAATATCACACTACCGAAAGAACCTCCACTACCGAAAGAAGCTCCGCTTCCGCAAGCTAGCAATCCCATCGCCACTAATACAACCTTTTTCATTTTGTCCTCACAAAAAAACAACACTCGTTGGCTATTTTAACATAAGACACCCAATTTCAACATCATTTTTTGTATATTAATATTCTTTGCGCCGAAGGAAGCGTGTTTAATGTTTTGGCAGGCTCTATTCATAGGATCTTGGTGCTAGCTGCCGGCAAATCCTTGACAAATCTCGAGGGGGTAACGACCTGCCAAGCCATATCGAATCTATTGCCAAATGCACTGCCGCGCGAATTACACAGCGTTATATACGCTTCTTTTTTGGCCCTCGTTATGGCGACATAGCAAAGGCGACGCTCTTCCTCGACTCCGACATCCCCCTTTTCGGCAATCGCCTTTTGGTGGGGAAGAATGTTTTCCTCAAAACCGGGAATGAATACAGTCGCATACTCGAGGCCCTTTGCGGCGTGAATCGTGCTTATTGTGACTTTCTCGCCGATTGTTTGTTCAGTATTGTCCAAAACCAGACTGACGTAATCCAGAAAATCTACTATGTCATCGAACTCTTTCAGCGAATTGACAAGCTCCTTTAAAGTCTCAATACGAGCTTCATCTTCAATAGTGTTTTTATTTCTCAGCATTTCAACATATCCAGTGTCTTCTATGATATTCTTGACAAGTTCGTGCGGTTCAATGTTATGTGCTATTTTCTTCCACTTTTCTATCATTTCGAAAAAACCACTGCATTTTGCTTTGCATACTATCGCGGCCGCCTCCGGGAGAGCAATATTTTGTTCCTTGGCAACTCCGAAACATTTATTGATCGACGTCGGGCCAATTCCTCTCTTGGGAACATTAATAACTCTTTCAAATGCCACTCCATCATTTATATTCATGATAAGCCTCAGGAAAGCAATAATATCCTTAACTTCTTTTCGTTCGTAGAAGCGCAGCCCACCAATTATCCGATACGGAACTCCAAGGGCCAGAAACCTATCCTCAAAAGCCCTTGTTTGGAACGTCGCCCTAACGAGGATCGCCATATCATTGAAACTGAGCCCGTTTTTATGTTTATTTTCTATTAAATTAGATACAAAGATCGATTCCTCGTATGGATTGAGGAGAGATTTAACAATAACTGGGGGGCCGCTGTCAGACTCAGTCCACAAGCTTTTTTGCATGCGACTGACATTATTTGCTATAAGCCCGTTGGCCGTTCGAAGAATATTTCCTGTTGATCTATAGTTTTGCTCAAGCCTGATTATTTTGCCTCCACTAAAATCGTTTTCAAACTTGAGAATATTCTCGATATCAGCACCGCGCCAACTATAGATTGATTGGTCGTCATCTCCAACGCAGCATATGTTTTTGCTCTGAAATGATAACATGCGAAGCCACATATATTGCGTGGAATTAGTATCTTGGTATTCATCAACCATTATATATTTGAATCTTTCCTGGTAGAAACGCAGGATCTCTTTATTTGTTTTGAAAATCTCAAGGCAATAATACATAATATCTTCAAAATCTATTGTATCCATTGATAGTAGAACGGACTGGTATAGATCGTAAACCCTTGCCGCAATCTCCTCGCTGGTATACTTCTTGGCGACCTGTATCGCCACGTCGGGAGGAAATAGGAGGCCCTTCCATTTGTTTATATAGTAAGCCATATTATTGGGAGTGTATTGTTTGTCATCTATCCCCGCTTCCTTCAGTATTTTCTTGATGATTCTTCTTTGGTCGTCCCCATCAACTATCGAAAACTGCTTGCTTCTTTGAAACTTTTCATGGTATGGCCTGATAATACGAAGGGCGATCGAATGAAAAGTGCCAATCCACAATCCGTCCCCTCCATACCTGTGCGAGGTCGGAGATCCATATCGATCCCCAAGAATTGAAGAAATCCTGCTTTTCATCTCGTTGGCCGCCTTATTTGTAAAGGTTACCGCAAGAATCCTGCTGATATCGCTCAATCCCTGATCGACAATATAAGCAATCCTCGTAGTCAATACTCTCGTTTTGCCAGTCCCTGCCCCTGCGAGCACAAGCACGGGCCCCTCGGTCTCGTGCACCGCCTCCAACTGTTTCTCATTTAGTACAGACAAATCAATCACGACCGCTCCATGCCTCTTTAATCTCCTGACCATACTAACGCATCTATTCTACACACATTCATTACCAATAATCAAGTGTATAATTCGCAGCTGGTTTGAAGGCACATTTAGAATATTGGCTTAAAAACACGGGTTACCGTCCTTAAGGCGCACGAAGACATTTCCATCGGCATACTTATGTTTGCCAGATGTTTGCCAGGTGTTTGCCAGGTGTTTGCCAGGCGCATGCTGTTTGCCACCCACGAACATACCTGTGTATACATCTCCATTCCTATATTTAACTTTGTACTTGCCATGCAGAGGTATATTAGTATACTTTTTACAGACTCTGCCATTAACTACATAACCAGCTTCGCCTTCTGTATGGTCTACATAAACATCTTCGCCTTCTGTATATTCTACGCAAGCTACTCCATCTTCTGGGGGCTCATATACGCGCCCACCTTCTTCGCTAATAAAACCAGCAACGTATGTATCCTCGTTGCGATACCCGAGCATTCCCAAGCTACTCCGATTGCCAACAAGTTCACCTTCGCGCATCGCACCAGGCGCATTCAACTTTTCTTGGGGAATAGCTATTTCCTCAATGCAAACACCATCTTCCCATTGACCGTCACACAATGGCTTCCCATCAGACATGAGCACGCCTCTCCCCTGTGGCGCGCCATTGGCAAACCAGCCTTTGAAAATATATCCATCACCGCAGAGAGCTATACAGTATCCGTCTAGAGGCTTTCCGCTACCCTTGTCGCACATCCGCACATCCGCACATCCGCCCATTAACCCACTCAACATTTTTGCCCCTTGTGTAGTCATCTTTCGATGCTCTATGCTCCCTTCGAGACTCACTTTCCTCCGAGGCATTGCTCGCCGCGCCTCCAAAGACCAACGTCGCAACAAGACACGCTAACTTCAATTTTGCACTCATCACTACTCTCCTTCAACAACACTCCATAATATAATGCTACCATAATTGAAGTATATTGCAACGCGAAATAACCGCAAGAGAAGCTGAAACAAATCATCGCTCCTCCTCAAGAATTAACTATTTGTTTTTCTGCGTTTCCCTTTTTTGTTCTGGAATTACCTAGCATCTAGATATATCCCGCCGTGGGGTTGGAGACACATGAGACATAAACATGAGACGTAAAGTTGGAACGCAAAATCAGGACGCGAAGTTGGGACATAAAATTTTCTATTTGACGGCAAGATTTTTCTGGTGTAAATTAGCACTCAAGTGGGTCGATTGCTAACATTGCCCCTTGTGGGAAGTGTGGCAGTCCTTTTTGAAGTGTGAAGGAGACGAATATGAATTTTAAACCGTTATACGACAAGGTGCTCATTGAGCGCTTGGAGTCCGAAGGGAAAACGGCTGGCGGGATCATTATTCCTGATACAGCCAAGGAAAAGCCAATAGAAGGCACGGTTGTTTCGATAGGGACCGGGTCCCGCTGCGAGAAGACCGGGGAGATTGTTCCGTTGGCTGTTAAACCGGGCGATAGGGTTCTTTTCGGCAAATGGTCCGGAACGGAAATCAAGATCGATGACAAGGATTATCTGGTTATGAAAGAATCAGATATCATGGGAATTTTTGAATAAAGGAGATTACTATTATGAGTGCAAAAGAAATATTGTTCAATGCGAAAGCAAGAGAAAAGATAATGGAAGGAGTGGATACTTTGGCAGGCGCTGTCAGGGTGACCCTCGGACCAAAGGGACGGAATGTTCTTCTGGAGAAGTCGTATGGCGCTCCGAGAATAACAAAGGATGGCGTATCCGTCGCGAAGGAGATAGAGTTATCTGATAAGTTTGAGAACATAGGGGCCCAGATGGTCAAGGAAGTGGCCAGCAAAACCTCTGATCTCGCGGGAGACGGGACGACGACGGCCACTGTGCTTGCCCATGCCATTCTCTCCGAGGGGGTTAAGTCTGTATCAGCTGGGGCAAATCCTATGGATCTTCTCAGAGGAATTAATATTGCCGTCGAGGCTACTGTCGATTTCTTGAAGGATAATAGTAAAAACGTTGCAACGAATGAAGAGATAGCTCAGGTTGGGACCATATCCGCCAACGGGGAAAAAGAAATAGGCGAAATGCTGGCTGACGCCGTTTCCAAAGTTGGCAAGGAGGGAGTCATTACGATAGAAGAGGCAAAGTCGTTCCAGACTGAACTGGATGTCGTTGAAGGAATGCAGTTCGATAGGGGCTATATTTCCCCATATTTTGTGACGAATCCAGAGAAAATGTCTTGCGAGCTTGAGAATCCGTATATCCTTATATATGAAAAGAAATTGTCTGGCTTACAGCCACTTTTGCCGGTTCTCGAAGCCGTCGTTCAATCCGGGCGTCCTTTGCTTATAATAGCCGAAGATATTGAGGGCGAAGCGCTAGCCACTCTTGTTGTGAATAAGTTGCGAGGAGGCCTCAGAGTGGCCGCTGTGAAGGCTCCAGGTTTCGGAGATAGGAGAAAAGCAATGCTTGAAGACATAGCTATTCTCACAGCCGGAACTGCGATATCTGAGGATGTTGGCATTAAACTCGAGAACGTTAATACGGCGATGCTGGGGACTGCCAAGAAAGTCACAATCACCAAAGACGACACAACGATCGTGGAAGGGGCTGGCAAAAAGAGCAGTATTGATGCCCGTTGCGCCCAGATCAAGGCTCAAATAGAGGATTCTACTTCGGAATACGATATTGAGAAACTCAAAGAAAGACTTGCCAAGCTGTCTGGCGGCGTGGCAGTGATCAGGGTTGGGGGAGCGACAGAAGTCGAGGTGAAGGAAAAGAAAGACAGAGTAGATGATGCGATGCACGCCACGAAGGCCGCCATTGAGGAGGGAATCGTTCCAGGCGGAGGAGTGGCTCTTTTGAGAAGCATTAAGAATCTCGGCTCTCTGAGTCCGGAGAACGAAGACCAGAAGATCGGAATTGGTATCATCAAGAAGGCTCTCACGGCGCCCGCCAAGCAAATAGCCGATAATGCTGGCGAGGAGGGGGCAATCGTCGTTCATAATATTCTGGACAATAGCAACTTCAATTACGGCTACGACGCCAGCAAGGGAGAATATACCGATATGCTTAAATCAGGAATTATTGATCCGACAAAGGTCGTTAGGACGGCCCTCCAAGACGCCGCTTCGATCGCGGGCCTCTTGCTGACAACTGAGGCAGTTATTGTTGAAAAGCCCGAGCCAAAGCCAGAACCGGCAATGCCAAATCCAGGAATGAATGGAATGTATTAAAATAGCAGTATTCAACGAACGCAAGGCGTGTATAAAGCACGCCTTGTCTTTTTATAACTTCTTTTCGAAATCATCAAAGTCGAATATTTGGAATAAAATCAACTGGAAATGCCACCTTCTGGATCGATTTCATAAGATCTTTTTTCAGTAGTTTCGCGGACATACACCAACACCCTCCTGGTTAACCCAGCAAGCTTTCCAGGATAGCAGAGCCCGCAGGAACAGG
>JAIROR010000043.1 GCA_031257415.1 Holosporales bacterium
AAAAAAAGTTAAAAAATAGTTAAAATTCAGTAAAACGGCCCCCGCCCCATCTTGGGTGGGGATATATATAATTTTAACAAAGAAAAGTTAAAAAAAGGTTAACACGCGGTCGTTTTTTCAAATTATTTTTGCGGCAGTTAAATTTTTCTGTGCAAAATAGGTGGTTTGTTAATATATTGTTAAGGAAGTGGGCCAAAACCAAAGGAAAGTAACAATTCCCTGAAATCGACCCAGGTGCCGGCTCCGGTTGTTTCCGTTCCAATTACCCGTGTCCAAGTTTGAAAACGCGCGGCTCTTGAGGTTCCATATTGGCGAAGTACCCATTGAGAAGTTCTCTCCAGCACTCTCGGCTTCACTTTTCTTTCTGGTTCTGCTAGAATCTTGTGTATATTATCTATGAAACACGCAGAATTAAGAAAAGAAGAAAGAAGGATGGCTAACAAGCTTTTGATAGATGCTCATTATGAAGATGAGACGAGGGTTGCCGTGATTGATGAAAATGGAGATTTGCTCAATTTCGAGACAGAGCACACTGACAGGAATCTTATAAAGGGGAATATATACCTTGCTAGAGTTGAGAGGGTGGAGTCGTCTCTTCAGGCGGCCTTCATAAGTTACGGGGCTGAGAAACATGGATTCCTACCATTTGATGAAATCCAGTATGACTATTACAATAAAAACGTTGTGAAATCTGCTGAAGGAGGCGATGATGAATTAAAGAATCGCAAAATACAAGAAGTGATTCATAATGGGCAAGTAATTCTTGTTCAGGCAATTCGCGAGCAGCGCGGGCACAAATGTGCCGCTTTTTCGACTTTTCTGAGTTTGCCCGGCAGATATTGCGTACTCCTCTCGAAAACCAATAACAGCAAATTGAACGGCGGAGTTTCCAAAAAGATTGATTCCGTAGAAAAAGAGCGATTGCGCGAGATAATAGAGTTACTGGAAGTTCCAGATGGGTTCAGCGTCATCATAAGAACTGCCGGTGAAAGCAGGACGAAGCAAGAGATCAAGCGTGACTTCGAATGTCTCGTTAGGTTGTGGAATGAAATTAGCGGAAAGGTTATAAATTCAAATGCTCCTCTTTTAATTCATGAAGAAGGGAATATCATCAAAAGAACAATCAGGGATTTATACAATAAGGATATAAGTGATATAGTTATTCAGGGAGAAAGCGCCTATAAAGACGCCAAAGCATTTATGAAGTTTTTCATGCCGAGCCACAGCAAGAAGATTTCTTTTTTGGAGGACGGCGACGATCCTATTTTCTCAAAGTATAATATCGAGGAAAAAATCAGAAAGATTTTCGATACAACGGTTTCTTTGCCATCTGGCGGCAGCATAATTATAAATACGACAGAAGCGCTGACATCAATAGACGTTAATTCTGGAAAAATGAAGCAGGAGAAAAATATAGATGAAACTGCTTTCAAAACAAATATTGAAGCTGCTGCGGAGGCGGCTCGACAGATCAGGTTGCGCGATATTGCAGGGCTGATAGTTATCGATTTTATTGATATGTATGATAATTTGTATATCCAGCAAGTGGAGAGACGATTTAAAGAATGCATGAAAATTGATTATTCGAATATACAAATTGGGAGACTGAGCCAATTTGGATTGCTTGAGGTTTCGAGGCAGAGACTTCGCCAAAGCATTTCCGATATTAATTTTGTTACGTGCAAACATTGTGGCGGGACTGGAAAGATTCTTTCGCATGAGGCTCTTGGAATGTCGATAATAAGACAGATAGAGCATTTTATTGTGAATACAAAAGACACGGCAAAAATCATAGTTGCCGAAGTTGCAGACGAAATAGATCTTTTTATATTGAACAACAAAAGAAAATTGCTGGCCAGTATTGAGGCGAAAAACGATGTTTCAATCGAAATAATTAGAGATAGGGCGCTTAGCTTTTCGGAGTGCAAAATAATTATCAAGGAATTTAGAAATGCAGAAATGGATGCTCCGGCAGCGGACCTCACCCAGCCCAGGCCTGTATATGGCTCCTATCAGAGAAGTAATTCTGTGCCCAATACTCAGCCAGGAGTAATACCTGGCGTTCAGCAGAAAAGAGAAGTATCTGGAGTTCAGCCTGGGAGTATACCCAGTGCTCCTCAAAAAAAGGATATACCTGGCCCTAGTCCCCAGCAGAAAAAGAATGCTCCTACATATGGTGCTCAGCCAGGAGTAATACCTAGTACTCAGCAGAAAGGGGAAGTATCTGGAGTCCAGCCTGGGAATATACCCAGAGCTCCTCAAAGAAAAGATATACCTGGCCCTAGTACCCAGCAGAAAAAGAATATACCTACATATGGAGTCCAGCCAGGAGTAATACCCAGTGCTCCTCAAAGAAAAGATATACATGGCCCTAGTACCCAGCAGAAAAAGAATGCTCCTACATATGGAGTTCAGCCAGGAGCGATACCCAGTACCCAGCAGAAAAAGAATGCTCCTACATATGGTGCTGCGAAGAAAAAGGAGGTATCTGGAGTGCCTTCTGCTGGGCGCGCTGCCCAAGATGATGTTGTCCAGGATGACACAAAACAGAACGGCTTGGCTGAATCGGAAAACACTATTCGAAAGGGAATAAGAATCTTGAAGGCCTCTTTTGGGTTGCTGCCTAAAAAGAAAGATGCAGCTTCTGTTCAAAGTGCCAAGGATAATGATCGGGCTTCAAAGAGCGAGAATGCAGGCAGAGTGCTCCCTAAACCGAATTATTCACCACCGGTTGATTCAGATAAAGTAGAATCAACGAGTAAAGGGCAGGAGTCGACGAGTAGAGAGCGTCGTTATTATCCAAAGTCAGTAGATTATGGGAATGCTCAACCCGCTGAGTCGGCAAATAATTCTATTGGCGGGAAACCGATTTCTACTGATGAAAAGCCGGTTTCTACTAGAGAAAAGCCGGTATCTACACTCGATCAATGATAACAACCTCAATTTCTGGTGCTATACCACTATAAAATCAGTCTGAAGGCCGCATATAGATCAAGATCGTTTGCTTGCCCTGCCAACAATTTCATATGCCCACTTGCTTATACTGCCTGCTCCTGTGAACAGAATAATATCTTTATTCGACAGCTTCCCAGAATCGATCAATGAGATCAATAGGCTCTCAAGTTCGCTTTCATCATTTGCCATAAACGTCTCTGGAATCCCTAAGAGAGCTCCGTATAGATCATCAGAAGTCAACTTACCGGTTTCATTTTCGTCCGCCTTATAGACTGGTGTAATGATCCGTATATCCGGTTTTTTTAATACATCAACGAAATCGCTGAAAAAACTGTTGAGCCTGATAAATCTGTGAGGTTGGCATACAACTGCTATCTTGCCGCTGCACACTTGTTTGGCTGATTCAAGAACGGCATATATCTCTGTTGGGTGGTGGGCGTAATCATCGATGATTCTAACGCCCATTAAAGTGCCGACACTCGTGAACCTCCTTTTCACTCCCGTTAACCCAGCAAATGTCGTTTTGACAGTCTCTATATCGATGTTGAGTTCCCTTGCCATGGCGATTACAGACATAAGATTCAGTATATTGTGGTTCCCAAGCAAAGGAGCCCTAAACCTGCCAATGTCTTCCCTGCCAATGCCTTCATTGTGAACAGCGTTACATGACAATACACTAAATTCAATGCCTGAAGCCGTCTTTGATATGTCGACAGCTCTATACATAGCTTCTTCGTTATGGATTCCGTATGTGATTATTTTCCTGTCCTGGTTTTCTATAACGTCCAATACGTTCTTGTCGTCTGCACATGCTATACAGCATCCATAAAACGGAATATTTTGTATAAAATGGCTGAATGCCGCTTTAAGACTTTCGAAATCTCCATAATGTTTCACATGTTCATGATCAATATTGGTGATTATTCCGATTGTCGGGAAGAAGTGCGTGAAACTACCATCGGATTCGTCCGACTCGACAACTGCCCAATTGCCCTTTCCGAGGCGAGCATTTGTATTGTACGCGTTGATTATGCCACCGTTCACGACAGTCGGTTGCATGGAGGCCATCTCCAATACGGCAGCACATACAGAAGTTGTTGTCGTTTTGCCATGCGAACCAGCAATAACTATGGATTTCTTGAAATGAATAATTTGAGACAACATAACTGCTCTTGGAATAACCGGAATTTTATTTTTTCTTGCATAAATTATCTCTGGATTATCTTCGGCAATAGCAGATGAATAAACAACTACATCAGCTCCAACTACGTTTCTTTCATCATGACCGACAAATACCGCAATCCCCAGTTTTTCGAGCCTTTCTAAATTCGGGGAATAGGACCTATCAGATCCTCTCACAATATACCCTAGCGAATGGAGAATTTCTGCGAGGCCGCTCATACCTATGCCGCCAATACCGACGAAATACACAACCTTGCGGCGATCAACCATATCAAACACTGGTAAAATCTCTAGAAAAATAGCATCGAATGTAATTATTGCACGAAGACCTAGCGAATTGCAATCTCCACAACATATGCATCATTAGCTTTTCCTTCGTCAAAAGAGGGAATTGTTTCGATTACGTCCTTTCCCATCGACTCTGTCATTTTTGCTTTCAGCTGAATCACTTGTTTTTTCGAAATGGCCCCGGCCTTCCCCTCGGAAATTCTGATCTTCAAAGCTCCATTGTTGAGGCAAGATGTGTATTTCCCGCCTATTTTGGGAATTTTGAAATCTGCAGATTCTATAAGTCCAGCCGCGTACAAATGCGCAAATAACTTAGAGGCGTCGGATTCTGAATATATTCCGTCTCCATCTCCGTTTTCAACTCCCTTGAATCTCGAAGACGCAGATCCATCATCTCCAGGCAAGGCCCCATATGACGATACATACGAATCGTATGCAATACGCAATGTTTCTATATCACTGACGACTGATCGGATCTGCGCCATTTCTATAACATCTCTTCCCTTGAACATTGCTCCGGCAATAATCCCAATAACAAGTAGGACCATTGCCATTTCCATCAGTGAAAAAGCAGAAACCGTGTATTCTCTGATTTTGCCCAAAGCATTCATCATCGCTCCGCCGCTCCATCCTCGATTAGATTATCCGGAGAGTCATCATCTTCAATAAAATTTCTCACGTCAGTATCTTCGTTTCTATTAAACTTCGCTTCATTTTCATCAACAGAGTTTTCATCAGAACTATTCCCGTCGTTGTCTTTTAAAGCACTGTTTTTTCGTCCAGCATTACTCAGCTGAAGATTATCAAATTTCGTGTTTACTTCTTCCCTATAATCTCGCAATTTACGTACGCTATTTTGAATCTCCTCTAGCTTGGCCATTTTCTCTTCGTCTGAAGAATCCAGCCCAACAACATCGCTTTTTAAATAATTTGCAAACTCCACTATTTTGCTTGCCATCTCATCTATCCTTATCTGAAACTTCGAAATATCAATTTGCATATCCACCAAATTATCTATAAACGACGAATTCGCAGTGGCGTTATTGTAAATTTTAAGCGCATTCTTTATTTTTTCGTCCATTCTTTTGATGTTTTCTTGAATATCGATAATAACTTTTTGACATTCGCCCAACTCTTCAATTATAGCGTATGTTGTTTCCTTGTCTTGATCATCATTTCTTTGTTTTTCTTCTTTCTTATGGGACGTTCCTTTATCACTCGATCCACTCTCTTCGTCTTGCCGAGAAGAATTTCTTTCCCCATTATCTAATCTACCATCATCCAATCCATTATCTAATCTACCATCATCCAATCCATCGCCCTTTTCATGTTCTGATGCCTTCACGCTCGATTGACGCTTCGCATCCACAACAGAAGTCGTCAGAATCGCGGCAGCACATGAAACGACAGAAATCGCAAGCAGTCTCCCAATCTTCGAAAACAACAGACAAAGCCACGAAAATCACCCCAAGACCTTTTAATGCTACCATAAAGAACGAGGGGTGTCAATAGCCCCAGGGACTGAATCAGTTTTAATTTGGAATGAAATCAAGCGGAGCCGACACCTGGGTCGATTTCATGAAATTATCTTTTTTGTTCTTTAGATTACTTCTGAAAACCTCAATCACAAAGATTGTTTGTTTTTTTACAATCTTTCAAAAATCTCTCCAACCTTAACCATTTATTAACTCTTTTATGAGATACTGATTATACGTTGGGTGGCGTTCAAGAAACTTTAAAAGCATTCGCTTTTAAAGTGGATATCTGGAGCAAAACCAATCGAAGACGGCTTCTGAATTGGTTTTGCACAACTATTATCTTTTTTTACAGTATTGCAAAAACCCCAACATTTCCCTCCAACCTTAACCATTTATTAACTCCTTTATGAGATACTAATAAGTACGTTGGGTGGCGGGGGCGACTTAATCTTTTACGGTAAGGTGATGTTTACTGCGCTCAGATATACTCTTCTA
>JAIROR010000101.1 GCA_031257415.1 Holosporales bacterium
GCATGCCGGAATTAAGATCACTAACGGCGCCGCCAGACTGCTGCGCCGCCAGACTGCTGCCCAACCTGCGGCAAACCGCCCTGGATCGCCTGGGCTGTTTGGACAGCCGCCGTTTCCAATAAGCTTCGCGCCGTTATTGAGGAGATACCTGCGCGACCACAGCAGGCGGACCTTCTGCCACAGCCTGAAGCATGCCGGAATTAGGATCACTAACGGCGCCGCCAGACTGCTGCCCAACCTGCGGCAAACCGCCCTGGGTCGTTTGGGGCGTCTGGGTTGTTTGGACAGCCGTGCCGTCAGGAACAATGGCCTGCTGCTGCCCGGCATTCCCTAATGGTGGTGGCACTTCACTTGGGAAAAGGACCTGCGATGGAGGGGCATTGCCCTGAACATTGCCCTGCGAGGCCCCTCCATTACTCTGGAGTGCCCCTCCATTATTTTGGAACATGTCTCCGTTATTTTGGGACGAATCTATAACGTTACTTTGGAACGGATCTATAACATTATTTTGGGATGTACCTTCGTTATTTTGAAACATGTTTCCATTATTCTGAAATGTATCTATAACATTACTCTGGGATGTATCTTCGTTATTTTGGAACATGTCTCCATTACCCTGGGATGTATCTATAACATTACTCTGGGATGTTTCGCCAGTACGTTGCTGTTCAACATTTTCTGCAGGCTTCTTTGAAGAATCGCCAGAGCCAGTATTATCACTTGCTTTGGGATTGGCTTCATCCACTGTAGGAATTTGGGCAATAATGCTATTCAGGTGGGCAAAAGCGCTACGTATCTTCTTCTGCTTTCTGTTGTACTCCTCCACCTGTTTCTTCAGCAAAGATAAACGCTCCTCGATCTCCTTGATCTCGTTGATGGTCTTATCCATTGAATCACCTGTGGCCCTAGCAGGAGTTTTCCCTGTGCCCACTCGAGTCCCTTGCGGCTGCTGCTGCCAAGCAAACTGTTCATTCCCCTGGAGATCATCACCAGTCCGCTTTGTATTGGCGCCTGTGCTATCAACAAATTGGCCAGCAGGCTCAAGGCCGGGAATATGCTCGCTTCCTGAGGCTCCCTGATGAATCGCTGGGGTTTTCTGACGAATTATTTGGGCTCCTGAAATCGCTGGATTCACCGGAATTATCACCCTAGCCGCCGAAGTTTCCACCGCGCCCACCAAGCAGTAAACAAAAGCCACCACAACAAACACGCACATGCCGACGACGCGCCCTCCTCCGACATACCTCCGCACAAACTCCATAAAAAGCTTCCCCAAAGCAGCTCCCACAACTTCATACTAACACGACCAGATATCCTCCGTCAACATATTTTCGTGCGCTGTACAGATATATGTTTACTACGTCTCGAAACAAATCATGTGCAGGTTGATGTGTTTTGAGATGAATCAGGAGTTTTTAAAATTCGCAATTTCAAAATTAGATAATCAAATAAAATCGACTGGGCGCCACCTCCTAAACCGATTTTTTGAGATTTTTCTTGCAGTTTCGCAAACATACACCAATACCCTCCTGGTTAACCCAGCGAACTTTCCAAGGAAAGAGAGCCCGCAGGAACAGGTGTCAATAATATTGTAGCATGCTTTTTTATTTTTATGCAAGAAAAATTTTTGTCCCATTTTTGCCCACATGCATACTCCTACTTGAATTTAGGCGTATTATATGTTACTATTTAATTGAGGCGGTTTTGTATTTTTTGTTTATAGATAGTGAATTATGATTAAGAAGATGTTTTTGATTGCAACAATAGCGATTGTGCCGGTGTGCGCAAATCCCCTATTCTGTTGAGTAATCTCTTTTACTGTAGCTAGAATTTTTCACGTGAAACACTTGCCGCTCGAAAATTGATGAATACACTTGCAATTAGGACTCATTCGACAGTCTCAATCTTATGATAATCGATCCCAAATGGTCTGTGCCAAATGTACCAAATGGCTATATCAAATGACTCTAATCAAATGGCTCTAATCAAATGGCTCTATAAGTGCCGCCTTCGATTGGTTTTGCGCAAATTATCAAACTTAGAAACCGCGGATTCTTAGGTTTCTATCAGAGCTTTTTGCGGATTAGAGGGTAAATATTGTTGCAATAATACTCCAGCCATGGTAGTATTATATTAAGAGGAAGGGTTTTATCGAGAGTGGAAAATGAGTATAAAATTGAGTTTAGGTTGCTTTGTTGCTGCGGTGATTTTTGGGGGGAGCGATGAGCAACGCTCCATCTAACGCTATGCACCAGAACGCTATGTCTCCGAGCGGGGGAGGGCATTTCGAGCCTGATTCCCAGCCGGGAAGCAACGGTGAAGTAGTGTATATTGAACGTACGTACGATAATGGCAATACGTATAAAGGCCAATCTAGGTATGGTGTACCTGACGAAAATGGTATATTGATATATCCTAATGGCAATGTATATCAAGGTGATTTTAAGGGTGGTAGCTTTGAGGGAAAAGGTAAGTTAACGTGTACTAGTGGCGCTATATACGAAGGTGATTTTAAGAATGGTCTATTTGGCGGAAAAGGTAGATTATATGTAAATGGGGAAGTATATAATGGTGATTTTATGAACGATGCTGCTGAAGGGGTCGGTAAGTTGGTATTAGCTAGTGGCGCTATATACGAAGGTGATTTTAAGAATGGTCTATTTGGCGGAAAAGGTATATTAAAGCTTGCTGACGGCACTGTTATATGCGAAGGTAATTGCGAACGTTATTACAAGGATTATTTTAAGAATGACAAAATAAAGGGGTATGGCAGATTTAAAAAAAGTATACTGGTAGTGATAAGGACAAAGCACCCTACGGATATGTGTACGAGTCTTATTTCAAGGATGTGTACGAGTCTTATTTCAAGGATGTGTGCGAAGATAATTTTGTATACACAATGCCTGAGTAAAATGATAAGTCTACAAATAACGTAGAGAAATAAACAATTAGTTGTACATATTCTATGGATGGAGATCTGCAGTGTTATTAACAGAATTTGGCTCAAGCCACCACCAAGTCGGCCAACTCTTGCATATCTGCCGGCAATTCTGTTTCAAATTTCATGCGTTCCTTGCTGGTTGGGTGGACGAACTCCAGAAGGTACGAATGCAGAGCCGGTCTTGCAAAGTCCCTAACTACGTCCGGATACGTTTTTTCTATTTTATTTTTTTTGTATACCTGATCTCCAATTATCGGGCAGTCGATGTGCTTCATGTGAACTCTTATCTGGTGGGTTCTTCCTGTCCTGAGCTGGCATTCAACAAGCGATATTGTTTTTGTGCTTGTTATGTATTTAGTTTTCAATGTATGATACATGGTTATTGCGTATTTCCCAGCATCAGCGCTTGTGGTATACTGTTGTCTATTTTGGCGATCTCTCGTTATAAAGGTTTCGATAACGCCATCTGTATTTGGAGGTGTCCCGAAAGTGAAACACTTATATTTCCTAATAATCAGTTCGCTGCTTTTATCAGAAAAATACCCGGCAAGAACATTATGACTCTCATTTGTTTTGGCGATTACCATGAGACCACTTGTGCCTTTATCTAATCTGTGAACTATCCCTGAGCGCGCCGCGTCATCCGCAACATTCGACAGCGATGTATGGTGGAGGAGAGCATTAACAAGGGTTCCCTCCCTATTTCCTGGAGCAGGGTGGCAGACCATCCCGGCCTCCTTATTCAAAACTATGATGTCGCCATCCTCATACGCTATATCCAGCTTTATATCCTGAGCCGTCGGAAGGTCCCCGCGCAGCCACACTTCGTCGTCGCACTCCGCAACAAACGCCTCCCCCTCTTTGAGCACTCTTTTTGACCCATCTATCACAGGAATACCATCGAGCAAGACGCGCCCAGCGGCAATCAGCCGCTGGGCCCGGGTCCTCGAGATCAAAAAAGTCTTTGCGAGGGCTATATCAATCCTTTCCCCTACAAACTCTTTTGTAATAAGAATAGTTTTATTATTTGCCTTATTATTTGTTGGAGCTACTTTCATTTATTCTCCAGTATTATCCCCATCGATATTGAGCCCTGATTCATCCGAGGCCGTCACTTCCAAAACCAAGTTCTTGCCCATCATACCTTCGGCAACGGTCGCTGCGCTCCCTCTGATCAGCTCCTCTATTTCAGCGGCTACTTCAGGTTTCTCTTTAATATACTTTTTGGCGGATTCTTTCCCTTGCCCCAACTTATGATTTCTATACGAATACCAAGATCCAGATTTGTCAACTATCCCGGCTTGGACTCCGAGGTCTATTAATTCCCCCGCTTTCGATATCCCCTCTCCATACATGATTTCGAAATCAACAATTTTGAATGGAGGGGCCACCTTATTCTTCACCACCTTCACGCGGGTCTGATTTCCAAGGACTTTATCCTTATCTTTAATTGCCCCGACTCTCCTTATATCGACCCTTACAGAGGCATAGAATTTGAGGGCATTCCCACCAGTCGTCGTCTCAGGACTGCCGAACATCACCCCAATCTTTTGCCTAATCTGGTTTATAAAGATAACCATGCAATTCGTGCGCGATATAGATCCTGTCAGCTTCCTCAGCGCCTGACTCATAAGGCGCGCTTGAAGCCCCACGTGCGTGTCCCCCATATCTCCTTCGAGTTCGGCCTTCGGAACGAGAGCTGCCACGCTGTCAACAACAAGAACGTCTATCGCCCCGCTCCGAACGAGGGTGTCCGCTATTTCTAGTGCCTGCTCTCCTGTGTCAGGCTGGGAAATTATCAAATTATCTATGTCTATATTTAGCTTCTTCGCATATGCCGGGTCCAAAGCATGTTCAGCATCAATAAAAACGCAGATTCCACCTTTCTTTTGAGCGTTTGCAATAACATGCAAAGTCAAAGTAGTCTTGCCAGAGGACTCCGGTCCATATATTTCTATAATCCTACCCTTCGGAAACCCGCCTATCCCAAGGGCTATATCGAGCCCGAGGGAACCTGTCGGTATAGACTCTATCTCAATTACCTCCCTCTGGCCAAGCCTCATAATCGAGCCTTTCCCGAAAATCCTCTCGATCTGCCCCATCGCTGCCTCAAGAGCCTTGTTCTTATTATCCATATACCTAGAATTACAAATACTGACCACTCCCATTAAATTTACTCCCTATGAAAACAATTTGCCAGAGCATTTTTGAAGCCGTGTGCGCGGAATTCCACAATTCAATTGTGGGGAGCCCCGCAATCCAGAAAGCATATACCAAATCAACGAAAGATTGTGGCTTTTCCAGACCTGAAATACCAATGGCAATCCGCCTCCTCTCGGGAAATCTTTTGCTGTTTTGGGTATAGTGAATATATTTCGCAGAACATTTTTGTTATAGTAAAAGAGATTATTCAACAGAATATGAGATTTGCAAAACGACCGACGCAAAGCATTATTCAACATTCTCTTACTCCAATTCTCTTACTCCAATTCTCTGGGGCCGACCCAGGAGCCGTCCACGGTCAGTTTCATTCCGATTACCCCAACACAGAAATCGAGGAGGTTTTTTGATGGTCGGGAAGAGCGGATTCGAACCGCCGACCCCTATCCCCCCAGAATAGTGCGCTACCAGGCTGCGCCACTTCCCGAATACGTATATGTTTTATTATGAAGCAAAATGTCTCTCGATGCAAGGGCAAAGCTCCTCGTTTGTTTGAACATACCGTCCTTGGAACCAACAAAAATCTTTTGAAATTAACCGCGAAAAGCGAGAGCAGGATCAAAAGCAGAGTTATTTTTGAGCTCGGATAAATCTTCCAAAAACAAACAAAGAAGTGGAGAAGTGGAGAAGTGGAGAAGTGGAGAAGTGGAGAAGTGGAGAAGTGGAGAAGTGGAGAAGTGGAGAAGTGGAGAAGTGGA
>JAIROR010000052.1 GCA_031257415.1 Holosporales bacterium
GGCTTCCGCCATACCAGCGCCAGACTCTGCTATACTAGCCTCAGACTCTGCTATTCCGGCAGAGGGCTTCGCTATTTCAGCACCAGACTCTGCTATACCAGCACCAGACTCTGCTATACCAGCACCAGACTCTGCTATACCAGCACCAGACTCTGCTATACTAGCCTCAGACTTTGCTATTCCGGCAGAGGGCTTTGCTATTTCAGCGCCAGACTCCGCTATACTAGTCTCAGACTTTGTTATTCCGGCAGAGGGCTTCGCTATTTCAGCGCCAGGTCTCACTATATCGGCAATTGTCGATTTAAGAAACTTCACAAAAACCTTCTCAGCTATTTCAACTATGACTTCCTGATCACTGGGAACCTTCGCTACTACCCCTATAATTCCGCTATTCGTGACAACTCTATCCCCTTTTTTAACGGAGGCAACGAGAGCCTTGTGCTGCTTCGCCCTTTTCTGTTGTGGCCTGATAAGAAGAAAATAGAAAATCGCAAACAGGAACACCATTGGGAAAATGGACGATAGCAAATTCCCTCCCGAGGGAGACTTCGGAGCATCCGCCACCGCAGATCCTATAAACAACAACATACCAAACACAACAAAAAACGACACATGCAACATATAGTAAACCACAAATTCCCAAATTTGAGAAGCCTTTTCTGCGCTGTGTACGAGTCGCATGTTTTAATACAAGTCATGTGCCCCATTGAAACTTGAACAGAGCCGATTTCATAAAGCCATTTTGTTTGATCTTTCGCACTTCCTTAACAATCTATTAACAAACCCCAAAAGATTGCCGAGGGGAGGCAGGTTGCCATTGGTATTCCTTGTGGATTCCAGGTCGGAAAAATCCACAATCTTTCGTTGATTTGTTCTATAAGAGCGTGCAGGCTTTGAGTACATGACAAGCTTTGGCATAGTCCCCAGCAGAGAAACAACTATGTTTTGACAACGAATAAATAGATTAGGCAAGAGATATATTTTTTGATATAATAATTATATAGAGCATTGTGGAGGAAGCATGCAGATAATGGTTTTTAACAAGTTTTTCGTGAGATCCTTTGGGGTTCGTTTATCTTTGAGAACAGTATTGAGAACAGTATTGGGGGCGGTATTTGGAGCTGTATTTCTGGCTTCTGCCAATTTTATAAGTAGATGCGCTGCCAGTGACGAAATAATTGATGTTTCGAGAGAATCGCAAACGCCTATAGAGAGCGTTAGATTGGAATTACCAATAGTCGGAGCAAATTGTTATTTAGAAGCTTTGAATTTAGAACACGTGAATTTGCTCGAAGATGACTGCTTTTCTACGGACTATTATCAATATTTGCTTGGAGCATTTGGAGCTGACAAAGAAGATTTCTATAAAAAGGCGAAGCGGGCCTGCTTCCTAAATTTTATAAACCTGCAGTTTTGGGATCTGGCCCTGGAAAGGACAGAGTATGCAATACTTCCCTATGAAAATGGACTTGGAGAGACAAAGCCTAAAGTCATTGGATTAATTAGCGTTGCTGGTGGGATGCCGAAACCCAATGGACACCACACAATATGCACAGTTGTTTTCGAAAAATACGCCGGCAGGGGATATGCAACCCACGCCAGAAAGATTGCCGCTGCATATTATGAAAAACTTGAATCAGGAATCGATAGCAGAAATATAGCCAGCCTAAAAGCTTACACGAAATCCAGAGAAAGCGGGGATTTAAAAGTACAGATAGTCAATATGCGCGAATGCGGAAACCAGAGCCTGATCATCACCCCAGAACCCCGAATCAAGAACGCCCTTGTGGTAAACAAGTTCATGCAGCCATTGAACATGTTTTTTGACGACAAAGAGCTGGTATTCAGTAGCGATAACAATGCTAGAGATGCTATCAGTTATCTGGATATTTTTCTTTGGAAATTCCGCAGTAAAGAATTACTGCATGTTTACGAGGATAGCTTCGTTCCATACTACACTATGAGGGGTGATGTGGCCCCATTCTACTCCTCTGGGAAAGATAGGGCGCGCGCAAAAATCGAAGAGCGTATTCTTCCGCTCAAGAAAATTATCAGCAGCTGGCTAGCTGGCAACTCCCCCAAAAGCTAGTTGCCGCGATTCTCCATTTCCCAAATTACGATTTCTGTTTGGGCTCGCGCACAATATAAATAGCGGGAGTCAAAATAGATAGCAGGAGTCAAACAAATCATCAGCAAATTAGCTAATAAAAAACTTGCCGGACATTGCGTTACATTGTATTCTTTATCAAATTGGTTTGTATTTTTTAATGGATGTAAATTATGGTTATTAGAAAGGTGTTTTTGATTGCGGCAGTGGCAATAGTGCCGACGTGCGCACTTGATGAGATAAAGGGAGGCAGTAGTAACAGGGGAGAGTCAGAAGTAGCAGCAAATGATATTGTATATACGGAGATAATAGAGGTGCTTGATGGAGGAAAAGTTAAAATAAGCTGTTCAGATGGAACTACGTATAAAGGAGAGTGTAATGATGCCCGGGAAAGACATGGAAAAGGAAAAGCGAGATACCTAAATAGAGATAAGTATGAAGGGGATTGGAAGAATGGTATAAAAGAAGGAAAAGGTAAGTATGTATGGGTAAATGGAGATGTATATGAAGGAGACTTTAAGAATGATAAAAGTGAAGGAAAAGGTAAGTTTGTATGGGTAAATGGAAATGTATATGAAGGAGATTGGAAGAATGATAAAAGGGAAGGAAAAGGTAAGATGGTGTTTGTAAATGGAGATATATATGATGGAGATTGGAAGAATGGTAAAAAAGAAGGAAAAGGTAAGTATGTATGGGGAGATGGGACTGTATATGAAGGAGATTATAAAAATGATGTAAAAGAAGGAAAAGGTAAGTATGTATATGCAAATGGAAATGTATACGAAGGGGATTGGAAGAATGGTGTAATGGAAGGAAAAGGTAGGTATGTATGGGCAAATGGAGATGTATATGAAGGAGATTTGAAGAATAGTGTAAGAGAAGGAATAGGAAGGATGGCGTATGTAAATGGAAATGTATATGAAGGAGACTGGAAGAATGATAAAAGGGAAGGAAATGGTAAGTTAGTATTAGTAAGTGGAAATGTATATGAAGGAGATTGGAAGAATGATGTAAGAGAAGGGAAAGGAAAGATGACATGCGCAAATGGAGATAAGTATGAAGGAAATTGGAAGAATGATCTAAGAATGATCTAAGAGCGATGTAAGAATGGTGTAAAAGTCTATAATTGAATACCATAGAAGGGAGAGAAGTGTATACCAAATCAACAAAAGACTGTGGCTTTTCCAGACCTGAAACACCAATGGCAACCCGCCTCCTCTCTGGCAATCTCTTGGTGTTTGGGTGTAGATATTTTTTGTCCGGAGAATCCCCCAGTCTCTTGTCAATTGAGTATAAACCTATGCAATTCTTAATTTTTCCATGCGTAATTATTTTTCGATCCCTGGCCTATGTGCAGTATAATTTGGTTGTGTATTCAGCGGGTTTGCCATCTGAGAAACAATGGGAATAGACGTCACAAAGGAGTTCATTCTAAGCTTTGGGCCCCACCATCCGTCAACACACGGTGTTTTGAGACTGGTTCTCAAAATGCAAGGAGAGAGGATAATTTCGTGCAGTCCCGAAGTAGGATATCTTCACAGGGGCATCGAAAAAATGGCGGAAAGCAAGAAATGGCTCCAGATTATCCCGTTTCTAGATAGGATGGACTACTTGGCCTCCCTCTCTTCAGAACATGCCTATGTCATTTCCCTTGAAGATTCTATTGGTATAGCCCCCTCTCCAAGGGCTATTTTCATCAGGACCATCATGGATGAGCTAACAAGGATAGCAAGTCACGTGATAGCAATAGGCTCGGCTACCCACGATATCGGCATAATGAGCCTCCTTTTATACTGCTTTGAGGAACGGGAAAAAATACTGGATATCATGAAGGCAGTTACCGGCAAAAGAATGCATCCCGCGTATTACGTGCCTGGCGGAGTTTATAGCGATCTTTCCGACAATACAATTGAGCAAATTAAAAATTTTACGAAAAATATCGATGCATATATTGGAATTGTTTATAATGTGGCCCTCAGAAATATAATTTTCCAAAGAAGAATGAAAGAAGTTGGCATTATAACAAAAGGAATAGTTGAAGATTATGGGTTAACTGGGCCCAATGCCAGAGCATCCGGGGTTGGCACAGACATTCGAAAGCACGCTCCATACGCAGCCTATGATTGGCTTGAGTTCGAGCCAATAGTCTCAGATTCCTGTGATTGCTATGCAAGGATATTAGTTCGAACAGAAGAAATAAGACAAAGCGCCTCACTGATAGAACAGTGCATCGACAAGATGCCTAGTGGCGAGTATTGCTCAGATCCAATAATAAAGGCTATCAATAACAAAACTCTCCTTGATAGCATGTTTAAAGAATCAGTTTTCTCATACTATTTTGAAAGCGGTTTCGAAGTGCGTAGGAAAACTAGAATATATAGATCTGTCGAAAGCCCACGCGGAGAGCTTGGAATATTTTTGATGAGCCGGGATAACGTCAAAAAACCACACAGGTTGCATGTGCGAGCACCGAGTTTTGCGCACATACAGGCGCTGCAGTGGCTTCTTCCAGGTTGCGACATTCCAGATGCCACGGCGATCATCGGCTCAATGGATTTCTTAATAAGCGAATGCGACAGGTGAATTCAATGACCGCTGGAACTTGAACTCAAAAGCAGGTAATTCTCGTCAATCAGGAATCTGCCTCCCGATGTGGAACAAAAAATCTTTTTTGCAAAATATGAAAAAAAATGTGATGGGACATAAAAAAAATAGTTGCATAATGAAAAAAAATGTGATAACCTATAAGAAAGTGGGCGGAGTTGGTTATCCTGCTTGCTGGTGGTTTTTGCGTGTGTCGATCCTCGCAAGGGCTTTTGGTTTTTGGTAACCTATAAAAGAACAGCAAGAACCTGGGTGACGAGCGATTCAGAAACAGGAAGTTTGCAGCCGAGAGACGCCCCGTGTATCTGCGTTTCGCTTCGCGACCGGGGGAGCTGTGGCCGAGATGCGTGCCCCGTGTATTTGCGTTTCGCTTCGCGACCGGGGCTAGCTGCAGTCGGGATGCCTGCCCCGTGTATCTGCGTTTCGCTTCGCGACCGGGGGAGTTGCAGTCGAGATGCGTGCCCCGTGTGTCTGCGTTTCGCTTCGCGACCGGGACAGTTGCAGTCGAGATGCGTGCCCTGTGTATCTGCGTTTCGCTTCACGACCGGGATGTCTGGGGCCGAGGTGCGTGCCCTGTGTGTCTGCGTTTCGCTTCGCGACCGGGAGAGTTGCAGTCGAGATGCCTGCCCTGTGTATCTGCGTTTCGCTTCGCGACCGGGGTGGCTGCAGTCGAGGTGCGTGCCCT
>JAIROR010000079.1 GCA_031257415.1 Holosporales bacterium
CAGTCAATTGCGCGCCGGTTTCAACGATGTGGTCTACATGTGCCAGCATTCTTATAAACGATTCCCCAGTTTTGTGGGCACCCAACTTCTGGTCTTCCATTTCCGCCGAAGTCTTGATTTTATCATAGTCGCTGGCACAATTAATAACCTTGCAATCCAACTCCAGGACAGTATTCACAAAAGAAGCAGGACATGTCGCATAATCAATCTTCACCCTATACCCACTGAATTTCCCCATTTCTTTGGCGAAATCTTTTATTGAAGCAACTTTATAATTATCGAATTCCGCCTTCAAATCACAAAACACAATAGGGCTTTCGCCGTTAGGTATAAAGGCAATCGCCCGAGGGACGGGGCCCTTATCCGCTCCCAACTCTTTTTTCCTTATTCCAAAAAGACATGAAACCGTCTCTTTGTCAGTTATAAGGACCCCCTCCTTTTCTAATTGCTTTTCACACAGCGAATTTACGCTATCCCCAGTATAATTTTCATCAATAACCAAACTATTTTCTTGCAAGACCCTGTCAATCGGATATTGATCAATAACTTTCACCCTAACGTCCATAGACTCCGCTTGCTTCAATATACTAATATAAGAATTGTAACTATGGGCGGAAGCCGATATAACAAGCTCTTCTCCAGGCTTCACGATCTTTTTTATCATTTTTATAATGTTATAATCAGGGTATCTAACAACTTCCCAAACTGAGGAGTTGACTTGCTGGGCAGCCTGGGCAGTATACCTCCCATCGACAGCAAGAAGAGCTTCCGTTTTTGAAACAATCGCCGTTCCATTCGAGCCCGAAAACCCGGATATGGCCTCGATGTCCGAACTATCGCTGTTATCAAATGCATTGTTTATCCTAAAAAGAACTGCATCTGCCTGCCATTCATTTTGCATCACTTCCCTGATCAATTCTAATTTCCTCTGCGGCTTTTCTGTTGCTGTCGCCATTCCCCCCAACTTCTGTGGCTCTCCTGTTGTTGCCTCCATCATCATTCCCCCGCTCCTTTTAAAATATTATTGCAAATGCCACATGCCATTATACTCTTGTTTAAACAATCCCGGAACTAAAATCGTACATTATCATGGACTATTGCAATTATTTTTTTATATCCCATGAGGGCAAACTTAAAAGCTGCTCCCGAATTGGTTTCTCGGGATTATTAGTTGATTCTGGGAAGCATACACCAACCCCCTCCTGGTTAACCCCAGCAAGCTTTCCAGGATAGCAGAGCCCGCAGGAACAGGTGTCAATAATATGATAGCATGCTTTTTTATTTTTATGCAAGAAAAATTTTTGTCCCATTTTTGTCCCATTTTTGCCCCATTTTTGTCCCATTTTTGTCCCATTTTTGTCCCATCCGGAGTTCGCCCCATCCGAAATAAAATCGACATCAAAGTGTGCTGGGTAATTCATTAGAAGATGCGCCACGCACAATATGGTTTATACCCAAACACCAAAAGATTGCCTGAGAGAAGGCAGGTTGCCATTGGCATTTCCGGGGCATTTCCGGGGTATTTCCGGGTCGGGAAAATCCGCAATCTTTCGTTGATTGATTTGGTATATTTTCCAAAATAGGACTGGTTTTGCTGGATTCCAGTGTTTCCCCCTGCGATATTCACGCAATTAGAGACTGTTGAGTAATGCTTCACGTCGACCGTTTTGCCCCCTATTCTGTTGAATAATCCCTTTTACCATAACAAAAATGTTTTGCGAGATATATTCACCGTTAAAAAATTGACGAACATCCTCGCAACCGGGGCCATTCAACAGTCTCAATTATACTATTTTTGGAGTGAGCCAAATATAACCTATTCAGAATCTTCTTCTGTATTCTCTGCAATCAAACTCTGTCGTAGCTTACTCAAAATTCTTGAAGGTTCCTGACGGCGTCCCATAACGTTGCCATTTCGATAGTAACCTATAAATAGTTTCTCCCCTGTATGCGTATTTAATATCTCACCTCTTCCGTCTTTTTTGCCATCCACAAAGCTTCCCCTATACGTAGTTCCATTTGGATATATGATTATTCCTTCTCCATTTGGCAAACCATTCACAACGAGCCCTCTATACACATCTCCATTTGAGTATGTTATCTCGCATTCTCCGTTTAGATCACCATTCACAAGGCGGCCCACATACACATTTCCGTTTTCTAGTACTACCTTTCCTTCTCCGTTTGGCAAACCACCTTTAAATTCTCCAACATACGCACACACATCTCCATCTGCGTATGCCACCTTTCCATTTCCGTTTGGCAAATTATTCTTCCAATCTCCTACATATACATTTTTATTTGCGTACAGTATTACTCCTTTTCCTTCTTCTTTTACCCCTTTCTCTATGCCGTCTTCTGCTTCCTCTATCAGCGCATCTCTTATATATATATCACCATTAGTATCTCGGAATATCTCTACCTTACCTTTATTCATCTCTGAGTTCATCTCTGACACATACGTATTTTCACTTTTGATCAATTCTTGCGTATTTTCACTTTTGGCTAGTTCTAGAACCATTTTCCCTTCCTTAAATTTCCCTTCCTTAAATTTTACTTTGCTCACACATCCATTTGCGTATACATACGTTCCTTCCCCGTTCGGCAAATCACCAGCAAAGTCTCCTTCATATACATCTCCATTTACATACACATACTTACCTTTCCCTTCTCTTGCATCATTCTTCCAGTCTCCTTCATATATCTCTCCATTTGTGTATGCCATCTTACCTTTCCCTTCTCTTACATTATTCTTATAATCTCCTTCATACACATCTCCATCTACAAATACTACCTTTCCTTTCCCTTCTCTTACATCATTCTTAAAATCTCCTTCATATACATCTCCTTCCATCGTTACAAACTTTCCTTTTCCTTCCATTACATCATTCTTCCAATCTCCTTCATACACGCCTCCAAACGCGTATATCATCATTCCTTTTCCCTGTCTTCGTCCATTCTCAAATCTTCCCACATACATGCCTCCATTTTTCAGTATGCATACACCTTCTCCATTTTCTGTATCATTCTTCCATCCTCCTATAAATACATCTCCACTCCTCAATCTATTTATTCCTTCTCCATCTTTTATCCCTTTCTCGCCGTTTTCTGTTCTTATTACCAGCACGCCTCCTACATATACATCACTGCCAGCATATATATTAGTATTAACTACATAAAAATTTCGTAATATCCCTGCTCTACGTTCATTTACTCCTGGCGCACACACAATTCTATTCGCGTCTACTATATCTTTCTTAAATTTCTCTCCCAAAAGCTTCGATTCTGACGATTCCTGAAGAAGCTCATTATCGATTGCGTACGCTGGCACTATTGCTATTGCCGCAATCAAAAACACTTTATTAAACATAATTCTCATTCGCAAAAATATGGCCTTCCTTTAATTAAGGATACAATATAACGTAATGCCCGTCAAGCTTTTATTAGCTGATTTATGGAAGATCTATTTGGTTCTTGTTAGTGGATTTTTGCCAGGTTTTTTAGAGAAAATGAAGCAATTATACCCAAACACCAAAAGATTGCTTGAGAGGAGGCAGGTTGCCATTGGTATTTCCGGGGTATTTCCGGGGTATTTCCGGGTCGTGAAAATCCGCAATCTTTCGTTGATTGATTTGGTATAGAGTGCAATGTTTTTCAAGTAGTATCTTTGAATAATCGAAGCAAAACCAATCCAGAAAACGCTTACTGACAAAGCGAGGCAGAGCGGAACCAATCTAGTGTGGAACCAATCTAGTGTGGCTTCCAGCTCCAATACTTGCTCAGAATCTAGTAATTGCCAACGACAATTCGATATTTTCTCTTCAGAATACATTTTGCGATTTCCAGTGATTCTAAATTATTATACAATCCAAAACAAGAGCTGCCGGAACCGGACATTCGTGAGAACACTGCGCCTGATAGATCTATGTCATCCAGAATTTTTTGTATACCTGGCTTCATGGCTACCGCCGTTTCCAGTAGGGAATTTTGGCAATGCTGTATATTGTTTAAGAGATAGGAAGCACTTTGACGAGGAACATAATTGCCCCTCCATTTGCTGAATACAGTTTTCGTATGCAGCTTTGTTTTTCCGTTATTGACAACTAACATAAAAATATCTTTTCCTATTTCCAAGTTCTCTTTCAAGTCCCCTTCTAGCTGTTGTATTTCTTCAAATTTTCCGATTCCATCAAGAAAGAGCAGGTTGCCGCCATGTATCAATCTGTGCATAAATACTGGAACATCCATGCCAAGAACGTGCGAATCCTTGGCTATATCAATAATCTCATCAATATTAATATTCCATATGTCATGGAGAACAGTATACAAAAAGCAGGCAGCATCCGAAGAACCTCCACCGAGCCCCGAGCAAAGAGGAATATTCTTTACAAGCCTAACGAAAGGAATCTTTCTTTTATACATACTACTTAAAAAGGAACATGCTTGGTAAACTGAATTATCTGCACTTATAGCATGACTGTTGAAGTTTTTTTGGGTATCAAATACTAGGAAATCACATAAGTAATCTATGAAACAAAAGATACTCTGCATGCGGTGGTACCCATTGTTAAGCTTCTCTAGGATGTGAAGCATTAGGTTGACCTTGGCCGGGGCATGTTTTACAATAGTAGACATTATGAACAAACAAGAACGCGAAAAAGCTTTATCCATTATAACAAAATGGTATAGGTGTTTTGGAATAAATTATGTGTTCTCGGATATATCCACTGGTATTACCGAGGCATATGGTCGTTCCTCCGGAGCCGACAGCACAGCCGCAGGAAAACTCCAAACACAGAGGAGCCATGTCGAAAATAGCGGCGCCATTTCGGGATCCTTCGAGACACTTGCTGATTTGCGTTCTTTTATAATGAAAACTGACGTGTGTGGATTGAAAAGTACTTCGAGAAACACTGTTTTCGCTGATGGAGACATGGAAGCAAATATAATGATTATTGGAGAGGCCCCTGGAGAGGAGGAAGATATTCAGGGAAAACCATTTGTCGGCCAGAGCGGGAAATTACTAAACAATATGCTCAAGGCAGTTGGATTCAATAGGGAAAATACATACATAACGAATATACTATTTTGGAGACCACCCGCAAATAGAACTCCATCAACAGATGAAATCGCCAAGTGTTTGCCATACGTCTTAAAGCATATAGAATTTATAGCCCCCAAAGCTCTTTTGCTTCTCGGGGGAGTCGCTATTAAGGCAATAACGAATTCAAGCGGCTCTATATCGTCGATGAGAAGCAAAAGCCTGAAACACAATGGCATAGACGTGATAACGACATTCCATCCAGCATACCTTCTCCGCTCCCCATCGCAAAAAGCTTCATCATTTCTGGATATGCTCAAATTGCGCAAACTCTTGTAGTCTATTTCTAGAAATGGCTCTTGCCCAGATAAGAATCAAAACCCCACAATATTTCAATTCACAACGGCCACTATTCTTGCGTCACATCTGTTTGGACTCGGACAAAACTAAGATATATGCGCCTTAAAGTGATGGGGAGTTTGGGTTTAATTATTACTGAGCGATGAAGCAGCAGCAGGCGGCCACTAGGTTGTATGGATCAAGGTGAGCATTCTTTGATTTTTCGGCGAAGTCCAAGAGATCCAGGTGCCTTTGGGCATCATCCACAGACGGTGAGCGCAAGCATCTACAATAAGAATACGTTATCGCTATATCGAGGAATTTGCTCACCTCATCTTTGTTTACCAACTTCACAAAGCTCGGCAGATTTCTGCAGCCTTTGTCGAAAAAATCGAGGCACCTCTGCAAGAAAGGATCGTCACTTCCATACTCTTTTTCCTTGGGAGCATTTATGAATATCTTTTGGCACCTTGATCTTATTGTTGACAGAATTGAAAAAAGTTTGTTGGTCGTGAGGATGATGGCGGAGCCACCGGGTGGAGCTTCAAGAGTCTTCAGAAGTGCATTCGCCGCATTTTTGTTCATGCCTTCCGCATTTTCGATAATGACGACACGCTTTCCGCTTACGTCGGAGCGAATACTCAAAAACTCGTTTATATATCTCGTTTTCTCGATCGGTATATCGTTTTCGTCATGTTCTTTTCTCACTAGCAAAAAATCAGGATGATAACTATTGCGGATATACCTCTCACCATCGCGACCGATAATTTGGATTGCCAAATCGTATGCTCTCCCAAGATTCACGCTATTGTTCCTCCCGTATAGAATAACGCTTTCTATTTGGCTCATAACAGAAATCTTGAAAGGTCTACATCATGGGCAATGTTGTCGACGTTATCAATAACATACTGCTTCGTGATGTTTATTGTCTGCCTGCCGAGCTCTGGGGCGTTGAAGCTGAGATCATTCAAAACTTTCCATATGATCGTATTCAGCCTTCGAGCTCCCAAATTTTCGACATCTGTATTGATCATATATGCGATATTTGCTATTTCTTCGATCGCCTCCTTTTCGAACACAACATCCAGCCCTTCGATTGATAGCATCGTCTTTTCCTGCTTTATGAGGTTCATTTCTGGCTCTGTCAGAATCCTGAAGAAATCCTCCTTTGTTAACGGATCGAGCTTCACATTTATTGGAAAGCGTCCCTGCAACTCGGGGAGAAGATCTGATGGACTGCTCATATGAAATGAACCGGAAGCTATGAACAAGATGAAGTCAGTCTTAACGAGGCCATACTTCGTCGTGACAGTTGTTCCTTCAACTATTGGCAGCAGATCTCTTTGCACCCCCTCTCGGCTGACCTCTCCTCCCTTGTGCGAGCCATCGCGGCAGCATATCTTGTCTATTTCGTCAATGAAGACAATTCCATTGTTTTCGGCCAGTTTGATTGCGTCATGAACCAATTGATCATGGTCCAGAAGTTTGTCTATTTCCTCATTAGCTATTGCTTCTACCGCCTCCGAGATTTTAATCTTGCGGAGCTTTTTATTGCTACCTCCGAATGCCTTGCCAAACATGTCGCTTATATTGATCATACCAATCGAAGCGCTACCCTGAAGATCGAATGTGGGAAACTGGCTCGTCGGAGCCTCAGAAAGCTCTACCTCTATCTCCTTGCTGGTGAACTCGCTATCATTCAGCTTATCAAGGAATTTCTTTTTTGTTTCTGGAGACGAATCTGCCCCTGCGATGATATCAACCACCCTGTCCTTCGCAATTTTAACAGCATGTTCTCTCTTTGTTTCGCTGTTACTCTTTTTCACCATATTCATTGCAATATCAACGAGATCTCTTATAATCTGCTCAACGTCCCTGCCGACATAACCGACTTCGGTGAATTTGGTGGCCTCAACCTTCAGAAACGGAGAATTCACCATCTTTGCGAGACGCCTTGCTATCTCGGTCTTCCCAACCCCTGTAGGGCCAACCATCAATATGTTTCGCGGAGCTATCTCATCCCTGACGTTCTTTGGAAGACTCATTCGTCTCCACCTGTTCCTCACAGCGACAGCAACCGATTTCTTCGCTTCCTTCTGCCCAACAATGTATCTGTCCAATCCATTGACTATCTCTCTTGGTGTTAGTTCAGGAATCATATCTTCTCCACTGTTATGTTATTGTTCGTATATATGCAAATTTTGGCAGCAATTTCCAAAGACCTCTTTGCTATTTGCTCAGCCGATAGGCCATGGTCGTCGTATAGAGCAATCGCCGCAGCCAAAGCAAATCCACCACCGGATCCGATTGTGACGTAATTGTCATCGGGCTCAATTACCTCTCCGTTCCCTCCTATGATATATATCTGATTCTTATCAGCCGCTATCATCATGGCTTCCAATTTGCGCAGGCTCCTATCAGTCCTCCACTCCTTTGCCAATTCGACGCAAGCCTTCTGAAGCTGCTTGTTATGCTTTTCAAGCTTCTTCTCAAGTCTCTCAAAAAGAGCCAGGGCATCAGCAACAGATCCAGCAAACCCGGCTATTACCTCTCCGCTCCCCAGCTGCCTCAGCTTCCTGGCGGTCGACTTCATAATCTGATTACCATACGTGATTTGCCCATCACCAGCTATAACAGTTTCGCCATTTTTTCGAACAGCAATAATCGTTGTCCCTTTCATATCCCGTTGCCTGTCCATCAGTTAGAGTTTCTTACACATCATGTAGCATATACAAACCATAGGATACCACATCATTCCGCAAACCTCAAGCGACTCTTTGGCCCCCCTATCAAAGAAATCTCTGCATCATTTTTCTTCACAACATTCTATCACCACCTCAGCCATCTTTTAACCATCTTTTAACCATCTTTTAACCATCTTTTAACCATCTTTTAACCATCTTTTAACCATCTTTTAACCATCTTTTAACCACT
>JAIROR010000106.1 GCA_031257415.1 Holosporales bacterium
CCTGGTTAACCCAGCGCAATCTCCAGGAAAAGAGAGCCCGCAGGAACAGGTATCAATAATATTGTAGCACACTTTTTTATTTTTATGCAAGAAAAATTTTTGTCCCATCTTTGTCCCATAAGAAAAATTACTGAGAAAAAATTGGGGAAAAAATTGCTCCACGGGAAAATTTCCTCCACGAAACTGAAACCCATCGCGACCCAGCGGCGGTAGCAATTCCTTAATATTTCCTTAACAAGGGTTGAGACAGCAATCCAGCGGCAGCAACAATTCCTTAATATTTCCTTAACAGAGCTGAAGTCGTTAGCATGAAGATCGTTTTGCACTAGGGCGCCTGAAAATTGTTTATATTCACGAACATGAATGCTTACTGTGTTCTCATCGACAAGTAAAATTCTGGCAATCTCCCTGTACTGACAGCCCTCGTCGGCCGTAAGAACTGCCTTAATTCACAAGTACGACCACACTGTTTCAGATCTATGCTGCCTCTTGAGCTCGACACGCTCTTGCTCTGTTAAAAAGCCACTGTCCTTCTCAGATCCAACCAACTTTCGCTCTCTCAAAAATTCCTCATTTACGGGAATATTTATAACGCACTTCTGAGCGAATTAAAAGAACTAAAAAACTTTTGACAAGCTCTTTATGTTTGGGTGTATACGCGATGAACTGTCACAATGGACTATTGACCGAAGCCCCGGCATATGAGATAATATAAGTGGTGTGTGTTTTTTTAAGTTGAGATCAAGAGTTTTATTTATGACGAAGAGAGTGCAGGCTAAGTACAAAATCGACAGAAGGCTTCGGGTTAACCTGTGGGGCCGGCCGAAGAGCCCGTTCAATACTAGGAATTACGGTCCTGGACAGCATGGAGTCAACAGATCAAAGCCATCTGATTATTGTTTGCAATTGCACGCCAAGCAGAAGCTTAAGGGATACTATGGCAATATTGGAGAAAAGCAGTTCAGACGTATATACAAAGAGGCAAACAGGCGAAGGGGAAATACTTCGGAAAATCTTGTGGAGCTTCTGGAAAGAAGGTTAGATGCCGTTGTTTATCGTATGAAGTTTGCCATTACTGTTTTTGCGGCCCGTCAATTAGTTAATCACGGGCATGTTGCAGTCAATGGCAAGAGAGTTGATATTCCGTCATATACGTTGAAAGACGGAGATGAAGTCTCTGTAATTGGAAAGATGAGCGAGAATGCGAACGTTTTGACGGCGCTTGCCAGCGGAGAACGCGATTTCCCGGATTATGTGGCAGTTGAAGAAAAGAAGGCAAAAGGAAAGTTCATCAGAGCCCCGAAGTTTGTCGATATCCCGTATCCTGTCGAGATGGAACCGAATCTCGTTGTCGAGTTCTATTCAAGATAGTTGGCGGATGGGATGTATACTCAAATCGATAAGGGATTGGGGATTTCTCCGGGCAAAGGATATCCATGACAATCTGCCAACAGAGAATGTTTATGGCAACTTGCCAACAGAGGATATCCATGACAATCTGCCAACAGAGAATGTTTATGGCAACTTGCCAGCAGAGGATATTTATGACAACTTGCCAACAGAGAATATTTATGACAACTTGCCAACAGGGAATATTTATGGCAACTTGTCTCCTCTTCGGGAACCTTTTGGTGAAGGCGTATATACCCAATCGACAAAAGATTATGGAATTTTTTTCCAACCCGGAATTCCCCGGAAATACCAATGGCAACTTGCCTCCTCTTCGGGGATCTTTTGGCGTTTGGGTATAGAGCAGTGTTTCTGTCGGTTTCGTTCTTGCATGGAGCATGATGTGATGCAGAGTTCCGCTCGCTGCTGCAGGTGTCTCTCCGAGAAGATGTTGCCGCAATTTATTTGCGTTGCTATTTGAAGTGGTTTTGAAGGAATTTTATATGAAGTGTGTGGGATTCGCGTTGACTCTGTTGTTGTCGGCTAATTGCTTTGGTAAACCAGATATACGGTGCGTCAACACATATCTTAAGAACTTGAAGTATCTGGCCGCTGAATTCTCTCAGACGAGTGATCTTCCTAGAAAGCTTACTTGCAGTGGAAACATGTATATGAGCAAAGACAAGGATGAAAAGAAGAACAAAGCTGTAAATAAGGCCAAAATTGAATATACCGATCCTAAATACAGAAATATTTTAATACGTGACGATATCATCACAACCACCGACCAGAGGACTGGCAAAAGGGGTTCGCATTCGATATCAAGGAATTCGATATATTCCATTTTAAAAGGAGATATCGATCTTTCAAAGGAGAATTGTTCGCTGAGGGGAGGGATAGGAAATACTTTGGAGGTGACTGTGAGTATTTCAAAGGAGTCATCAATAACTCTTCTTTTTTCAAAATACAGCAATGGTAATATAAAAAATCTCGAAGGGTGGACAATTCGCGAATCTAACGGCAATGAAATTTGCCTGCGCTTCGTGAAGGGCAAGTTCTTTGTAAACGATAAAACCAAGATTCCTGACGGTATATTTTAATTTATGCACGAGCGATCACTTTTTTGTATATAAGTTTATTGAAAACTGGAGTAGAATATAATTAAGTGGTGTCCACTGAGAAACGCCTCGGGTGACTACGGGTGGCGGAGGCCGTTTGCCGTTGTCCTTTGGATGTGTCGCGCGTGGGCAGAATATGGATTGGGAATAACGAAAATGAAAAGTGTGGTGAAAATAGTGAAAATAGTAACAATAGGATTAAGTGCAGTTTGTTTCCACTGCAGTGGCTATTGCGCTGGACACCTGGACGTTGGCGAAGCGGCTCTGCAAGAGCCTACCCCCAATGCTCTTGGTTCTGGTCTTGACGAAATGGTTGCCAATCGCATTCAAGAACAGATAGAGATGAAACGGACAGAAGTGGAATCCTATCAAGAAGAAATCCTCAAATGTCAGGAAGATATTAACGGAATCCAGGCCAAAATAAATAGAATGGTGGGGTGGGACGGTTTACCGATTCCCGATGAAACAATACATGTTGTTTACCCAGGAGGCCTTACGGGCGTCATCGAGATATTCTCTGATCCCGTTTCCCTTGTTACGGCTAAGACTGCCAAGGAAGAGGAGTTGGGGAAACTGAAAAAGGATATCGAGGAAAAAGACAAGAAGATTAGCGAGCTCAAGTATCTTTTGAAAGCCGATTCAAGCGCCAAGGATGTGCAACGCCAGAAAATTCAATTCCTTGTTAATGACTTCTTTAGTCAGATTGTTATCAATTACGAAGTAACTCCGGATGATATTGAACTGGGAAAAAATATCATCAACATAGCAAAGGGGGGTGACAATGAATTTTTGAAGAAAGAACTTTTGCTGTTGGATGAGATCGTGAAAGGAAATTTCAACGGAAATATCCTTCATGAGCTTGGCAAGATCTTTCAATAAGAGATGTTGAATTGATCCCGATTACGAGTGTATTCATCAATTTTTGAATGGTGAATATTTCTCGCAAAACATTTTTGTTATAGTAAAAGAGATTATCCAACAGAATAGGGAGCTTGCAAGATGGCCAACGTAATGGTGAATATACCCGATCACCAAAAGATTACCAGAGAAGAGGCAAGTTGCTGTAGGTACTTCTGGCCGGGAAGATTCGTAATCTTTTGTTGATTGGGTATATTTCTCGCAAAAACATTTTTGTTATAGTAAAAGAGATTATCCAACAGAATAGGGAGCTTGCAAGATGGCCAATGTGAAGCATTATTCAACGGTCCCATTTCTGTTTCACATCTGTTTGAACTCATACAAAACGTGTGTTTTTAAAATTTTCTCTCTTTTAAAAATTCCTTTTTTTAAAAATTTTTCTCATGGGACAAAAAAATTTTCTTGCATAAAAATAAAAAAGTGTGTTATCATATTATTGATACCTGTTCCTGCGGGCTCTCTTTCCTTGGAAAGTCCGCTGGGTTAACCAGGAGGGGATTGGTGTATGTTTCTTGGAATCCGAAAAAATAGCGGTCTCATGAAACCAATCAGTGGTAACTTTCGATCGGTTTTGCAGGATCGACACAGGATTGAGCCAGAATCGACACAGAATCAACCAAGGACGGTTTCTGAATTGATTTCAAAACATGTGAACTTTTGCACACGCGTAAAATCTCTGTTGCTTTCCAAGATGGCAAGTTCTTTGCTGCAAGACGTATGTTTTCAAAGTTACCCCTGAAAGCTCCAGGGCATCAACCAGAAGTGAATTGGCATTACCACATCACTTGGTTATCTGAAATGACTTTCCGCACCTGCATGTTGATACGGCGTCGTTGTTCAGAACTATAATTTCTGCCAGTAATCCCTGTTTTTTGTATACGGTTATGTTGCCCGTTACTTTGGGAACATCCTTTGAAATTGCTATGCTCAGGCCGGAGGACACATCGTAAATTGAGAAATCGTCTCCCAATGAATGGCGATTTGCCTTGCCTATAGAAAGCATGTTTCCAGAGCACCCCGCCTCCACTATCGATATTGTGACAATCTCTTCGTTGAAGCAAGACCGCTTCAAAAACAGAGCCGTTTCCTCGTCGATATTGATGATCATTTCAATTGTCACTCTCGCTCTGCTGGCCGGCGGCATCCTTATTCTCTGTTATATTGATAAACTTCAGCAGATCGGCAAGTTCATAGCGTGCCGCTATATGGGAGAGGCTCGTTTGGGCAACCGTGGATTTCTTATCAACGAGCGTCAGCCCAGTCAGGAACATCTCTCTAAAGATGACCCTCTCTCTAAACCCCTTGGCAAGTCTGAATCCTATCCTTTTTGAAAGGGCCGCCAAAACTTTCTCAAGCTCGATCCTGTTCTTCGACGCTATGTTGGCCATTCTGTTAAGTAGAACGATCCAATCTATCGTTCCCTTTGATCTGATAGCTTTCTGCTTTTTCTGTTCCCATACCATCTCCGCATACGAACTTGGAGTGAGTTCAGAATTATTAATGACGTCCTTTATCCTCACCAGTAAGTCTAAATCAACGAAGCTTTCGTTGATGGGGGTTATTAATGTATCGGCATATGAATGCGCATATCTTGAGAGATCATTGTCATGTCCCGGAGTATCGACAACTATATAATCGCAGTCAATAAGATTCTCTATTGCCCTCATGAAGTTCATTCTGTTTTCGGATTCATTGTCTACAAAGAAAATTGGCCGGTGTATTGGCAACGTCAGGCTAGAATCAATTTTGTGGGTCTTCTCTCTATTTTCTATATACCTCGAAAACGTTCCCTGCTTGGCATCAACATCTATCGTCCCAACTTTATAGCCACTGTTGAGAAGACTTACAGCAAGATGCATAGCGAGAGTCGACTTCCCAGTCCCCCCCTTTTCGTTACCGAACACTATTACTTTGTTAGCCATATATTACTGGTAGTAGCCATAATGTACATCACCCACTAATGATACCTCATAAGAGCAACGTGTCAATACACACAATACCTCGAACGCCCTCAATACCATTGATGAACCCGCATAAAATTGTAGTGGTTGCAAAAATGTCACCTTAATTTATATTCCCGCGTATTTTTCGTATTTTTAAAATCATCAATCTTCCGAGACAGACGGCGCAGTACTTTCTTGTTTTTCACGATATCCACTAACGGCTCATACTCCCACGACAATGAAAATGTTTTCTCATCCACCTTATTGTATTTTATTTTTCCGCTTTCTAGAAACGATATTGTTTTTTCGCATAGCCTGTCCTGCGCCTCTTCCGATGCTTTGATTGCCTCAACGTTATCAAGAACAGATGAAAAATACTTCATCAGTGATAAATTATTAACAGCTTTCTTTATTTCTGAATTATAGTTTATGGTCCTGAACAAGCTGATCGGAACATTCTTATTAGCCAAATAAACACCGGAGACCATAAACAGGAAAAGCGCTCCAAAAGCTGCCGAACAAAAGCGGCGCCAATCCACTTCTTTGATTCTCTCAAGTTGGCACCAAGCCAAATACAATACAAAGCCCAGGGCGTTTACTAAAACCACAATAAGATTCCCAGTTTTATGCATCTGCGGATAGTCGTGAGCAATACCTGAGACGTTCAAGAAATAATCATATAAGGCATCAGAAACATTAATAACCGAGAATGAAGCCAAAGCTATAAGCGGGAATCCATATTTTGTATTCTGCCGAATCTTGCTATTCTTCAAAAAGAACGTTCCTAGAACAACAAACACAGCAGCCCCAAACATATACGAAACACACAACCAATAATCGTCAATAAAAAATAGCGAAAATGGAAATGGAGGGATGACAAGATCAGTTGTGTCTCCGACAAATATACACAGGATTGTACAAAACATGTATAAAAACAGCAAAACAGCCATGTGCAACGCATTGCAGATTGCTTTCATATCTAGGCTCCAAAAACATACCACCATATACAGTATATTACTATTTACCTCATTTGTACAGATAAATTGTATACCAAATTAACAAGTAACTCCTAAAAACAAGGAGACAAGTAGATCGACTGTCTTTGTTTAACTCGGACAAGTATTCGTGGAACGTATCGCCTGCCTCAAGAAAA
>JAIROR010000069.1 GCA_031257415.1 Holosporales bacterium
ATGGAGATACATATGAAGGAAGGTATGAAGGTGGTCTAAAAAACGGAAAAGGAATAATGAAGTTTGCAGATGGAGAAGTGTATGAAGGAGGTTGGAAAGGTGGAGTAAAAGAAGGAAGAGGCACGATGACATACGCAAATGGAGATAAATATGAAGGAGATTGGAAAGGTGGAGTAAAAGAAGGAAGAGGCAATATGACATACATAAATGGAGATAAATATGAAGGAGATTGGAAAGAAGACAGAGTAGACGGCTGGGGAAAAATGACGTACGCAAATGGAAATATATATGAAGGAGATTGGAAAGGTGGAGTAATAGAAGGAAGAGGAAAGATGATATACGAAAATGGAGATATATATACAGGAAAATTGGTGAATGGATCAAAAGAAGGACCAGGCAAGGTGACGTTCGCAAATGATAAAAAGTGGTTATCGCTCGAATGTAATTTTAAGAATAATAAAATAGACGAAAGCAAATTGATCACGTATACAAACAAAAATGGAGATGTATATATAGGAAAATTGGTGAATGGTAAGCTAGGGTTAAATAAGGTTGCGCGGTCTTTTACACCCGGTCTTAAAAAGTAGCCTATCAGAGACTGTTGAACTGGCCCCGATTGCGAGTGTGTTCATCAACTTTTGAATGGTGAATATTTTTGGCAAAACATTTTTGTTGTAGTAAAAGAGATTATTCGATAGAATGGATGCTCTGCAAAACGGCCGACCCGAAGGGCTATTCAACAGTCCCATCATAATAGATAGACTTCCTTCGAAACCGTCAGGATCAGGATTTTGGGAAGGAGACGCGGAGCGCAGAAGCAGAGTGTATAAGCATTTGCGCACTGGCTCGACGAGTGGGGCTTTGTGTTTTAGCTAGGAGCAGAAAGACCGGCCCCAAGACCGGTCCACAAAACCACACTAAAAACTATCCTAAAAACTATCCTAAAAACTAATTATGTCGAGTTTGGCAGGAGGTCTATTATAGGCAAATTCCCAAGATGTGTTATGATTCAATGGTTTCTTCGGCATTATTTGTAATATTATTTGCGCAATTTGATACAACTTCTTGATCTTCGTCTGACAAAAATAGTTTATAGATTTCGTCAAGCTCTTGCTCCCGAATCCGGGCCTGCTCTTGCTCCCGAATCCGGGCCTGCTTCTGAAGTTCCTTTTCCTGAAACTCCTGAAACTCCTGAATCTCCTTGCTCCGACGATCCCGTTCTTCTTGCTCCCAAATCCGGGCCTGCTTCTGAAGTTCCTTTTCCTGAAACTCCTGAAATTCCTGAATCTCCTTGCTCAGACGAGCTTGCTCTTGCTCCCGAATCCTGGCCTGCTCTTCTTGCTCCCGAATCTGGGCCTGTTTCTGAAATTCCTTTTCATAAAACTCCTTGCTCCGACGAACCTGCTCTTCTAGTTCCTGAATCAGGGTTTGCTCTCGCCCAGCCAACTTCAGCTTAAGCAAGGATTGTTCTTCAGCGTCTTTTGTTTTTGGATTCAGCAGAGAATCGATATCATAGTCGATCGAGTTATAGCGTGTTGATACGTCTTCGGGATTGGTAGCTTGCAGTTTTCTATACACCTCATCTATCTTAGCCAAATCGCTTTCTATGAGCCTTAATTCATCTTTTAGTCTTTTAACTTTATCTGTATATTCGGTGCTGTTATAGTAGTAATAGCTTTTTGAAGCTTCTGCGAGAGACTTCATTTTATTGTATTCTTGCTTGCTCTCTAGAAGTTTTTTATTGGTAATCTCTAGAGCTTTCTTGTCATTCTTAAGATTTTCTTGCGCGAGTTCTAGATGTTCTTTGGCATTTTTAAGTCTTTCTTTCATAATGGCAACCTTTTCATCAGCATCAGATCCATCGATAGCAAGGTTGATATAGGAAGATTTAGGAGCAAAATTAGTATTGGATGATTCTTCATTATTTTCGCAGAGAACATGCTCAATAGTCGCCCTAGTGAGAACAATGTATGGCACCAAAGATTCTTCAAGAAGCTCTCGATGCGCTATCTCAATGGGTTTTTCATTGAGCATATGACCAATACGCACATCAATACGCAACTCCTCTTGTATTGAAGTTGCATTGGACAATTCTTGTTCAGCCACGTCTGATGCTTGTTTTACTTCTTTTTTTGCTTTTTGGGTGGCAGTTTCTCTTTCGGCATGCTCTTGCTTGGCAGATTTGTATTCTTGTTTTCTTTTCTCGAGCTCTTCTTCATAAAGTTTGGTTTTTGCCTTCAAATTTTGCCCTACTAGTAGCACAAATTTATTGCGTTTTTCCTCTATCTTCTTAATCTCTTCAAGCAATCCTTCGCGAATTCTCTTTTCTTTAATTGTGCCGGATTTATGCCAGCATAGTATGTTGATGTATGTCGATCTGTCGTGCGGCATGCCACAACGTTTACAACAGTGCATCTCGTCTAGTTTCTCTTTGTTTAATTCGCCGATCGCTACATACACAGTTATATTGTCTAACTTGTAGAGCAGTTCTTCGCTCGTCCTTATAAGTTCATCACTTGCTTTTATAAGTTCGTCCTCTGTTTTTGAAAAGTTGAACGTTTCTCCTCCAGAGAATGATTCGCTACTTGCCGCCGCAATACAAAAACTCTGACAAAGAATTGTGTTGTCTAATATGTTGCCGTCATTCTTTTCCATAGAATTAGGCAGTTTTTCAAAGAATAATTTACCGCTTTCTGTTGTTGCCATGCAAGAATTCTGACAAAGAATTGTGCCCGCTGTGAACAGACCAACCATACAAAATTTGTTGAGTTTTATCGTTATTCTTTGATGAATATTTCTTCTCAATAGTTTTCTCATTTCTTCACGATCATTAAAAATATTACAGTCCCATGACCTAACTATAACATACTTTAGTGCTCAATACAAATATTTTGGTTTTTCTTTGAATAAGTTGTTTATTTTATGTACTGAATCTTTACTGGATACCAAAACTATCTTGTCTCCTGCGTTAATGACCATTCTCTTTGGAGTCATATGGACCTTATCCTCCCTGACAAGACATGACACCGCGACAGTTTCGTCTGGGCAGATATCTTCAATCAAAACTCCTATTGCCCTACTGCTATCAACAATGTTTATAATAAAGATTTCTATCGAATCATCAGCGAACGTGAAAACATTATCTACGTTCCCGTTTTTTATATAATGCAGTATTTTTGATACTATTGCCTTTCTTGAATCAAGGATTGTATTGATGCCAAGAGCCTGCAGCAGGGGGATGTTCGTAATACTATTCACCATCGCTGCTATTTTTCTTGCTCCACATTTTTTGGCAAGAAGACAAGATAGGATATTCTTTTTATCATCACCTGTTGTTGATATAACTGTGTTTACCCCATCAGCAATCGACTCACTCAGTATTTCAAAATCAAGAGCATCGCCATGTATAATCTCGATATCTTGCAAATCTTCAGACAATTCTTCCGCTCTTTTCATGTTCCTTTCAATAATCTTAACGGAAATATCTGTATTTAATCCTTGAACAGATTTTGCTATTTCTTCCGCTATTTTGCCACCGCCAACAAGAAGAACTCTGTTTTCCACGCGTTCCGAATATCCAAAGAGTTCCATGATTTTGTTTAGGTCTTCTTGCTTAATAACGAGATATACCTTATCATTATCCATAATGATTGTCGTTTTTCGAGGTATGAATGATTTGCCATCGCGCTCTATGAATAGTATCGCAATAGGCGCGTTGTTTGATACATTATGAATAGATCTTATTGGCGCATTTATAAATGATGTTTTTCTGGTGCACTGAACGCCCACAATTCGAAGCCTGTTGTCAATACATGAGATAACATCGAGGGCTCCGTATACGGAAAGGCTCCTCACTATTATCGACGAAATCTCTATCTCCGGGGAAGCCTTCATGTCGATTGCAAACTTATTCTTCCCGAATAACTTTGCGTTCATTATATATGACTTGTTGCTCAACACTGCTATTTTTGTCTCGACCCCAAAAATAAAGCTTGCTATTTGACAAGCAACAATGTTTGTTTCATCCGAGGAAGTCGTTGCAATAACTATGTCCGCTTCATCAGCTCCAGCCTCCTCAAGAACGGCTAAATCAACAATATCTCCGTATACAGCTTTTACATCAAGCTTCTCGTTGATCTTCCGCAAAATTTCCTTATTGTAATCAACAATAGAAACGTTGTATTCTTCAAACGAAAGCTGCTTCGCTATCTCGTAGCCGACGCGCCCAGCACCAAAAATAACAACTTTCATTGAGCGATCCTATATGGATAATCCAGCACAGGGCTATGATACACCAAAACGACAATTGGCAGGAATCAATCGTTCTATACCCTTTAACAAATGACTTGGATTTGGCCAAAATGCCCACGTCAATTTGCCTTTGCTCCAGCAGTCTCTGTAGTGTGTTTGGATATGGATCTTTCGCTTCACAGACAGTTTGCAAAATCTTGGTTGCATGCAACGATTTTTTGATGGATAATTGTCGTATTGTACATGCTTTTTTCAACCTGTATGTTTATATGTTTAACAAAAAACCGGACGGCCACTACCTAACGAGCGAGCAGTTGGAGTATTTTAGGGCAAAGCTTTTGAATTGGAAGAGTGATCTTTTGAAGGAGAGCTTTGAGGTTAAGGAATTTCTCGCGGAGGAAGTAGACGTGGAGGCCGATATGGCTGACACAGCCTGCAATATAATCAACCAATCTATAGAGCTCAGAACTAAAGACAGGAAAAGGAAGCTTATTCATAAAATAGAGGAGGCGATTGCCAAGATAGATAACGGAACGTATGGATATTGTGAAGAGACTGGCAAGCCAATAGGAATTAAACGATTGGAGGCGAGGCCGATAGCGACGTTGTGCATAGAGGCGCAGGAAATGCACGAAAAAGCGGAGCGAGAGTTCAGAGAAGACGTTATAAATGAATAATAGCAAGTGCGGATTCGTCGCTATTGTAGGAGAACCAAATTCCGGCAAGTCAACGCTTGTTAATGCGATTGTTGGGGAGAAGATTTCTATAGTGTCCCCGAAGGCGCAGACAACGAGGCGGCAGATACGCGGGATTGCGCAATACGAAGATGAGCAGATAATCTTTGTTGATACGCCGGGTTTTTTCAGGGCGAGAACTTCACTGGAGAAAGTGCTCGTGCGGAACTTCAGGCATTCCTACGAGGATTCCGACATCATACTTGTTATGGTGGACGCGACTTCCTCTTTTCTTTCGATGACTTTTTCGTTCATAGAGAAACTTGAATCCATTGAAGTCGAATCCAAGCAAAAAATCATAGTTGCGATAAATAAAGTTGATAAGGCAAAAAAAGACAACATTTTGAAAATAGCGAAGAAACTATCAGATTATAAATTTATAAATGAAGTTTTCATGATCTCGGCACTTAATAACGACGGCGTTCAAAGTGTTGTGAACTATTTGAAAAACAACATACCGGATGGTCCTTTCCTATATGAGACTGATCGAAAAACTGATATGGATATGGTTTTCAGGCTTGCGGAGATTACAAGAGAAAATGTATATAAAATTTTATCCGAAGAACTTCCGTATTCTATATATATAGAAACTGAGTTATTCAAAGAAACCGATAAAAAAGTCAGAATTTTTCAGGCGATTGTCGTTATGAGGGATTCGCAAAAAGGAATAGTTATAGGCGCGAAAGGAGAGAGAATAAAACGCATAAAAGATCTTTCTATCAGAGACATGAAAGAACTGTTGAATAAAAAAGTTGAATTGCGATTGTTTGTGAAGGTGAAGGAAAAATGGGCAGACAGCAAGACTCATCTTCAAAATGCCGGGATTTTATAAGAATTTATCGTAATTGATATATAATTATAAATTGCATACTGGGAACAAAATGAAGTTGAACATTCTGTTAATCTATGATACAATACTTGGGTGGTCGCATATTTTATTTAGGGAATTGTTATGAGAAAATTGATTATCGGTTGTATGGTTTGTGCTTGCTGCTGCTACGCGTGTATGGACGCTGAAGCGTTGATCCCTGACTTGCTTTCTTCGGGAGTAGACAAAACTAAAGAAGTAGGCAAAATTAATGGAGACTGGAAGCCTGGGAAGGGAATCGGAAATAAAGAGTGGTATTCGTTTTTCTCCTCTGAGTCAAAAGACACAGAACAATGCATAGCAGAGGCCAAAGAAAGCGACAAAAAAGCAGAGGAGTGCTTCAAGAAAAACAAATGGGTGGTAGTTTCCCTTCCTGGGTTGCTAAATCCCGAGAAGAGGGGACAGAAGAATTTGGAAGAACAACTACTGCAAATCACAGAAAGGCGATACAATGTGTTAAGCCTAGAGATAAATCGCCTGCAAAAACAGGTATTGTTTTGTGAAAAATTTATCGAAATTTTGCAACCGATTCTGGAAGAAAAAAATCTTCAGAAAAAGAAAGCTCTACTTGCTAGGTTTGTAAAAACCTTTGCTGGGGAATTGTCCGAGCTTAAAGAATATGCTAACGAGAAATGTGTCAGACGACTAGAAGTCCTCCGCGAAAAGGGTGAGGAACAACTTGAAGACAAAAGATCGAAGATGGACGCTTTCCATAGAAATACTGCTGATATGGTGCAGGGATTGAAAGATACACCAAAAGCAAGGTATGAGAGGAAGTTAAAAGAGCGCCTGGCTTCCGAAACAAGATTTTTAGAACATGAACTAAAAGCTCTTGAAGATCCTAAAAACATTGCGTTATTGACAAAAGCTTTGAAAAAAGTTGATAATTTTTCAAACGAGGTTTCAAAACAAAATCCAAATGGCGATGGACGGACTGATTTAGGTTGGTTGGATAATGACCCTTTTGAAGAAAAAACAATTGCAGAACATGTAAAAGAGTCAGAAGCAGCGAACGAAAAAGCAAAGAAGGCCCTCAAAGAAAATGGATTGAAGTCAAAGTTAAAGTTTGACTCTAGTAGTTCAATGGTTCCAACGCCCATATGTCTCAAGAAGGGATTGTTTGAACGGCTGTTTGAAACTAAGAAGGAACGACAAGATAGGCATGAGCTAGAGGAATTGATCAGACAAGCCGAAGAAAGCGTAAGAATGAACGATGCCATGGAGGCCTTAAGCGTAATGCTTTTTGAAAAGAATAAATTGCTTAATGAAGAATTATATAAAGCTTTGATGCTTGGTGAAAAGGTGAAAGACTACGAGACGCGGAAGAATCTATTGACTAACTTATTGGAAACTTTTCTTGGAAGATCGTTTAGTTCTCTCCAAAATGAGGTCGAGCAGTCTAATCTAGTATATAAGGGGTTACTGAAGGACTTATTGAATTCTCCGCGCTCAAAGGTGAACGAACAGGCAAAAGAAGAAATTGCCCAGTCTAAAAAAGAAGAAATTGTCCAGTCTAAAGAAGAAGAGTTCAACCAGATGATATATGAGATGAAAGAAGAGATGAGGAAAGAGCTGCAAAGTTATCGTAAGAAACCTAATGAAAGCCGGGAAGGGCCTGATTATAACGAGATAAGTTACTCTATTGAATCAGATAACATCAGAAGTATGATCTTAACCGGAGAACTGCCGTCTTCACAGAAGGCTTATAGTGAGTATGGTTTGGGAACTGCGATAAGGGAAGTTACTAAAAAGCACGCGAACCTGATCCACAAAGATGTGTATAGGGCGTCTTTGGTCGCAATTATAGAGAATAGGACAAATAGCACGAGACGGCTTGTGGACGGTATTATTAGTCAGGGGGTTACACTCGGTAAGCTAGATAAGAAGATCTCCCAAATTCAGTCCATTAGGCGGACAATCGAAGAAGTATTGCAAGCGCAAGGATCTTGAGGAGAATTATTGTAATTAGTAGATGGCTATAACTAAAGTATACCGCAACTAAAGTATACCGCACTGGGGCGCCTTTGATAGTGAACTCAAAAGTCACGGACTTTTCCAGAGTTTCTTTTTGGAAGGCGCCACCCCTTAATCGGCTTCGTTTCAATTATTCAGACGTGACCAAATGGGATATACTAAATCAACGAAAGATTATGGTTTTTCCCAATTCGGAATCACCACGGCAACCTGTCTCTTCTCTGGCAATCTTTTAGTGTTTGAGTATAGAATGGGGCAAAAAATTTTTCTTGTATGAAAATGAATTTGACAATGACGGCCAAATGACGGCCAAATAACGGCCCAATAACGGCCCAATAACGGCCCAATGACGGCCAAATGGCATCAGGATAATGTTGCTGCTGATAATAGTGGGCGCAAAGACTAAAGGGAATTTTTTTAGCTTCGGTCTTCTCAGATCGTCTTCCAGGTTCCATACCTTGACAATAACGCTGCCGATATTCTCACCTGACAGTGTTTTTGATTGGAGCGACGTTAAGCGCCATTATTCCATGAATAAGATCAACTGCCCTCTTCAATATGTCAACTTGCTGCTCTGTTTCTATAGGTTCTGATTCAACAAGTATATCTGGCGGGACGCCGTTATTATTTAATTTATTTCCATTTGGAGAGTATAAAAATGAAGTTGTAAGTTTTATAGCTCCCTTGCCAGGAATCGGTATTATTGTTTGCAGGGACCCCTTGCCATATGATTTTTCTCCAATGATGACGGCGCGCTTGTTCTCCCCAAGGGCCGCGGCAACGAGCTCGGCTCCGGAAGCTGAATTCTTGTCTATAAGTACTGCAATTGGTTTTCCCTCGAAAATGTCCTCACTTTCAGAATAAACAATCCTTGATTCATCGATATTCCTTGATTTAAATTCAACAATTCTTGAGCGGGCTGGAAGAAAAAGCTCTGCAACTCCAATGGCCTGCTCGAGAATACCACCGGGATTATTCCTGAGATCTATAATAAGCCCTTCAATAAAATTCTTCTTGCATAGATCTTTGACAGCTGCTTTCAAGGAATCCAAAGTATTTTCATTGAAATAACTGATCTTTATAATTCCTATATCTTCAACGAGGCTGCTCTTCACCGTTTTTAACTGTATGACAGTATTTTTCAGCTCCGCCTCGATCTTCTCATTCTTGTTTCTAGTGATTGAAATCCTGATCTTGGAATTCGGGAATTCGCCCCCAAGCTTTGAATAAACGTCTTTTGTTGACATCTCGCTTATATCCGCGTCATCTATATGGGTGATCATGTCTCCAACCTTCAATCCGGCCTCGAAAGCTGGACTGTCGTCTATCATCGATATTATCTCAATTCCATCCTTCGATTGCTTTATTTCAACGCCTATGCCAAGATATGATCCCCGCGCGAGCTTATTGAATGACTCGAATTCTTCGCTATTTATATAAACCGAGTGCTCATCGAGAAAGGCCAGCATCCCATTTATTGCCCCCTCCTCGAGCTTCTCCCTCGTAACTTCGTCAGCATAGTTATTGCTTATTTCCTCTATAACTTCTCTTATGAGATTGTTGGTCGTGATAGAATCTATTGTTAAATAATTGCCGTTTTCAGTATTGGCATCCCTTTTGCACGCAGACAGCATCAGCAGAGGCAGGAAAATCGCCGATCTCACATCATTCATATCCATCAGATCTACGAAATCTTGTAACAACCTCAACAACGCTATTGAAAAATATATACGTTGAGGTATAATTTTGTCAATATGATATGCTGAAGTAGCTCAGCTGGTAGAGCAACTGATTCGTAATCAGTAGGTCGGAGGTTCGAATCCTCTCTTCAGCGCCACTTTATAGTATAATTAATATGGGGGTGGTTTTTAAAAATTGTCTTAAAAAAGAGTTAAATTAAGGTATAGTTTGGAATAAGGAAATAACAATGAATAAATAATTTTCATGCGCCCTTAGCGCAAAACGATCTTCATACCAACGACTTCGGCCCTGTTAAGGAAATATTAAGGAATTAGTGTTGCCGCCGCTGGATTTCAGTCTTGTGGGGCAAATTTTTTCCCCCAAATCCAGCGCCAAAAATAATCAGCAAAACC